>JAEUVW010000221.1 GCA_016786525.1 Chitinophagaceae bacterium | reverse complement strand
TCTGCCGGGTTTCATCGCGTTTGGCCAGCACCAGCCATTGCAGCATTCTTTTCTGGAGGGTGCGGCTCAGGCCGAGGAAGTAGACTTTGGCACCTTTATGCCTGCGGAATGCGGCTTCCAGGTCTTTGGGGATCAGCATCTCCTCTACTTCGTCCAGCAGATGCCAGGAGCCGTTTTGCTGTGCAAGCGCTACGCTGTTCAATCCGGCCGGAGTCATTTGCCCCTCAGCGGTAAGCCGTGCTACTTTTTCCTTGTTGATCTTTGACCACAGGCTGTTGGGCTTGCGCCGTGTGAACAATTGTATAAAGCGATCCCCGTCTACCGAGCGGCGGGTACTGTCGATCCAGCCGAAGCAAAGGGCTTCATCCACTGCGTCGCTCCAGCGTACGCTGGGGACGCCTGTTTTCATTTTGTAGCAGAGCAGCCATACCGCTTGTTTTTTGTCGTGGTGCTGCTGCAGCCATTTTCTCCAGGCCTTGCGGCTTTCGGGCTGAAATTGTTCTGTATCCTTTTGTACCTGTCCCATACTTCAATATTACGCACCAAACTGCCTTAAATGATGATCGAAGTGTTTCCACTGCATGATGGCATGCTCTTCGGCACTCATTTTGCCGTAAAAGGCCTGCGGGTGCCTGGTACAAGCCGCGGGCCCGGCCTCGTAGAAGCTGCGGATCAGTTCCTGCACTTTGGTCTTTTCCTGTTCGAAGTCCGGCTGGCCGCTGATGAGGTAGGTTTTGTCTGTAGGGGCATTTTTCGGCATGGGGCGTGCGCTGACCATACCGGCTTTCAGGAAGGGGCCCAGGATACGGCCGATGAAGATTCTTTTGGGGAAATTGCGCCCCATAGCCGTTTCCAGGGATAAGGTGCAGTGCGCCAGCATCTGGTTGACGGTCATTTTGCCCCATTGGCGCGGGGCGTCGGCCTGCAATTGACCGATACGGAGCAGGATGCCTTCTGTGTCGTAGCGGTTGAATAGATTGTACATTCGGATCAGATTGTGATACAAATGTGGAAGGGCAGAGTGACAACCCTATGTCAGGGGGCAGGAAAATTGATGTTGCGGTCTGAAAAAAATCCGGCGGTGTCCCCGGCTGTGCCGGTTAACGGTTGCCTCATAAAGTGCAGGTCCGGCCGGAGGCCGAAGACGGCAATATTGGCCTGGTCCTCCCGGAGTGCTTACCGGTACAGCAGGGTAGATGCCTGTTTCTGTTTCATCGGTGCACCGGAGCAAAGGCCGATGGCCTTTCGCGCCGTACTGACCCCGGCCTGCCTTTCTGCCGTTCCGATAAAAAAGCGGCAAAGTGCAGCAGGGCTGCAACTTTGCCGCACAGGGTGGGGAAGTCCTATTGTTTCAAAGACGCCATATCGATGACAAAGCGGTAGCGTACGTCACTTTTCAGCATGCGTTCATACGCCTCATTGATGTCCTGTATGTTGATGAGCTCTATTTCGGAGCTGATATTGTGCTCACCGCAGAAGTCCAGCATCTCCTGTGTCTCGGCAATACCGCCGATCAGGGAGCCGGAGATGGCTTTGCGTCCGATCACCATAGGCGCTGTGTTCAGCATCGGTTCCAGCTTGCCCAGGAAGCCTACGAGTACCAGGGTGCCGCTGGCGGACAGGGTCCGGATATAGGGGTTCAGGTCGTGTACATAGGGAACGGTATCGATGATGAGGTCAAAACGCCCGGCTGCGGCTTCCATCGCAGCGTCGTCTGTAGAGATGATGATATCGTCGGCACCCAGGTCCAGCGCATCCTGCTTTTTGTCCGGCGTGCGGGAAAACAGGGTAACGTGTGCGCCCAGGCCCCTGGCCAGCTTGATGGCCATATGGCCCAGACCTCCCAGTCCGACCACGGCAATAGTGCTGCCTTTGCCGACTTTCCAGTGGCGCAGCGGCGACCAGGTGGTGATGCCTGCACACAGCAGGGGAGCAGTGGCAGCCAGGTCTAGGCTGGCGGGTACTTTGAGCACGAAGTGTTCTTTGACCACTACTTTTTCGGAGTAGCCGCCATAGGTGCGGGCGCCCAGGTGTTTGTCCACACCATTGTAGGTGCCGGTAAAGCCCTTGGTACAATACTGTTCCAGGTCTTTTTTACAATTGCCGCATTCGCCGCAGGAGTCGACCATGCAACCCACTGCTGCCAGGTCGCCGGCTTTGAAGCGGCTTACGGCGCTGCCGACCCTACTCACCCGGCCGACGATCTCGTGTCCCGGAACGGCGGGGTATACGGTACCGCCCCAATCGTTGCGCGCAGTATGCAGGTCGGAGTGACAGACCCCGCAATACAGGATCTCGATCTCCACGTCGTCGCTCAGCACTTCGCGGCGGGTAATATTCATGGCTTGTAAAGCTGCATCGGCAGCTTCGGTGCCAAAGGCTTTGGTCTGTTGCGTGTTGCTCATTAGAGTTTCTTTAAGGCGCAAAGGTAGCGGCTGACTGCTGTCCCTGTTCCGGGTCAGGGGTGGGGAACAGGTTTAAGACGGTGCCGGAAAAACAAAAGCCGCTACAGGAGCGGCTTTTGAACGGGTATTTGGAATGTTATTTTTATTTTTTCAGTGAAGGCAGTAAAGCATCCAGGTTTTCCATACCCATGGCCAGGCCTTCTTTGAAGCCCATTTTGATGGTTGCTTCCAGCTGTTCCAGGTCTTCGTAGGTGATCAGGATCTGAACCAGGGTATGCGCTCCTTTTGCGGAGAAGCGTACATCCCAGCTGGACTGCGGCATGTCCGGGTTCAGCTGCCCTTCGGAGTCTGTAAAACCATCCAGGCCGATAAACTGCTGTTGCGGTACAATGCGCTTGTAGTTGGCGATAGACCAGTGTTCTTCGCCGTTTGGTCCGACCATCGCGTAGAGCCATTGCCCGCCTTCGCGGAAGTCCATCCTTTTGGTACGGGCTTTCCAGGGCTTGGGCGCCCACCATTGGTCCAGGATCTCGCTGCGGGTGTAGGCGCTCCATACTGTTGCGACATCGGCGGCAAATTCCCTTTGCACCGTGATCGTTTTGTCTTCTTTGTTGACTGTAAAGTCGTAAGCCAGGTTGCTGTTCATTTTTTTCGTTTTTAAGTAAGTTAAGAATAGTTGACGTTGATGCCGGGTTTAATTATGAAACTAATCGGTTGCAAATATAAAGGCAACCATTTGGTTTCGCAAATTTTTTATGCAAAAAAATCTACAATTTATTTGCGCAAGCGATTGCTTGCTTGTACTTTTGCAAGTAAATGCTTGCATAATAATGAGACGAGATGTATTCCAGGCCATAGCCGATCCGACCAGGCGGGCCATTATCGGCCTGCTGGCGGCCCAGGCCCTGAGTGTGAATGCCCTTGCCGGGCAATTTGCCATGAGTCGGCAGGCGGTGTCGCTGCATATAAAGATTCTTGAAGAATGTGGCCTGGTGGCCGTCCGGCAGCAGGGCCGTGAGCGCTATTGCGAGGCACGCCTGGACCAGTTGCAGGCGGTATCGGACTGGGTCAGCCAGTACCAGCAATTCTGGACTGCCCAATTTGCTTCCTTGGACAATTATTTATCAACGCTTCAAAAACAACAAAAAAAATGACCATTCACGACCAGGGAAATCAGGCGGACTCCATCCGTGTATCCCACGAATTCAATGCCCCGCGTACGCTGGTATTCCGGGCATTCTCCGATGCCGCTATGCTGGCCCGTTGGTGGGGTCCTGCGGGTTTTACAATGAAGGTGCAATACCTGGATTTCCGCCCCGGCGGGCATTGCCTGTTTCAAATGGAAAACGCGGATACGACGATGTGGGCGCGCTTTGTGTATGGGCAGATCCGGGAGCCGGAGCTGATCGAGCTCACGCTTTCTTTTTCCGACGAAAACGGGGGGATCTGCAAAGCGCCTTTTTTTGAGGCCTGGCCTTTGGAGATGATGAATGTATTCCGCTTCAGCGAGGAGCAGGGGAAAACAAGGGTGGAGAACCACTGCTACCCGGTCCATGCCAGCGAAGCGGAAAGGGCAGCCTTCAGGGAACAGCAACGCAGTGTGCAGGATGGCCTGGCCGCGGCGATGCGTGTACTGGAAGGCCTGCTGGCCGGAACTGTATTATAATGTTGCGGTACCGGCCCTTTTGCGGTGTGCCCGCAGTACAAAGATGCCGCAGGCGATAAAGGGCAGGGTGGAGCCCGCGATCAGCACATTGCCGCTCATGATACCAATGACAAACAGGAACAGCATGATCAGGCTCAGCAAAGCCAGGCCTATGAGGCTCAGGTAGCGGGATGGTGTTTTCTGGAAAAGGGTGATCAGCAGCAGGGCCTGGCCGATCAGGGGTAAAAGGATAAAGGGGTGACCCAGGCTATCGCAGGCAGGCTGGAAGAATAGGGTGCACTCTACCTGGAACAGGAAGCTGCGCTGGTCTGTTCCCCATTCCAGGTACCCGATAAGCGAGGACAGCAGCAGCCCGGTGTTCAGTAGTTTTTTCACGGTATACTAAATTAAGGTTTTTTTGACGCATGAGCGGAAGGCCTGGCTGGCGATTTATCGATAGTTTTGCGCCCGGATCAAAAAAAAGACTGTGACTGCAGGTATTGAACAACTGAGGAAAGGAATAGCGCCATTACGGCAACAACTGGTGGATCATCCGCTGTACGGAAGCATCGATTCTCTGCCGAAACTGCAGGTATTCATGCAGTACCATGTGTTTGCCGTCTGGGATTTTATGTCCCTGCTGAAGACGCTGCAGCGCGAACTGACTTGCGTGAGCGTGCCCTGGGTGCCCCGGGGCAATGCGGCGACCCGCTACCTGATCAACGAGATCGTAACCGGGGAAGAAAGCGATGTGGACCAGCAGGGTAGGCGGATGAGTCATTTTGAACTGTACCGGGAGGCGATGCAACAGGCGGGTGCGGATACGCAGCCTGTTGGCAGGCTGCTTGATGCCCTGCAGGCCGGGCAGACCCTGACACAGGCCCTGGATGCAGCGCAGGCGCCGCAGGCCATCCGCAATTTTATCCACTGCACTTTTGAGACCATAGCCAGCGGGCGGGCATACCTGCAGGCGGCGGTGTTTACCTTCGGTCGGGAAGACCTGATCCCCGGAATGTTCGTTTCTTTTGTCCGCGACCTGAACGGCCAGACGGCCGACCGGGCTTCGGTGTTCCAGTATTACCTGGAGCGGCATATTGAGGTGGATGGCGACCATCATTCCCACCTGGCCTATGAGATGACGGAACAGCTCTGCGGCAATGATGCGGCAAAATGGTCAGAGGCGCAGACCGCGGTGGAAGCGGCGCTGCAGGCCCGTCTGCAGCTCTGGGATGCGATACAGGCAGAGATCAGTATCCTGTAAATTTTACCTGCAGCTTAGCTGACGTTAAGATTTTGTAAGCAAGTGCAAAGGCAGCAGCGGCTATGATCATTTGGACTATATTTGTTGCGTGCAGAAAATAAGCGTCGTCCTGATGATGTTTTTTTTAAGCCTGGGTTTGACACAACCTTCAGGCCGCATGCAGCATTTTGACCTGTACAGCATGTATGCCCAATGCAGTAACGAAGACCACGATATTACCCCCCTCGATTTTGTCTTTGAACACCTGCTCAACCTGGAGTCCATTGTGAACCTGTTTGAAGGCGAACATGAGTACCATATGGGCGATCATCCGCATGAGCCCATGCAAAGTGCACAAAGCAGTGTGCAGGTGCAGCTGGCCTTACCCAACCACATCGATTTCGAGGTACATGCATCGCAAGCAGTCTACCCTGAAAGCATCACGCATACAATGCGCTATGATGCGTTCTATGTGCATTCTTTTTACGCGGATGTGTTCCGCCCCCCGATCGCAGCCTGACGGATTCTTTCCAACACAGGTAAACTGGTAAGGCAGGGCCTGTCTGCATGTACGGACAGGGCATGATCCGTTACCGGGACTATT
>JAEUVW010000200.1 GCA_016786525.1 Chitinophagaceae bacterium | reverse complement strand
GTAATATCCCGTTGTGGTGGAGAGTTTGATTTGCTGTTCATGGCCTGGCGTACCCTTTACCCAATCAATTGATGCGTCAACCACCAATTTCGGTTCGGCTGTTTTCAGGTCCACTACCACTACTTTTGTGCAGGACAGCAGGAGCACGCAGGGCAAAACGATAAGGCCTTTCACGCTGTTTTTCATATGGATGCGGTGTTGGATTAAAAGTTGAAATTGTACGTCACGCCCGGGATCATGCCGAAAATAGAGATCCGCTTTGCTTCGCTCAGTCCCGTTTCCCGGTTTTGTTCGAAGAGGATAGAAGCCGCGTTGTTCCTGTTGTAAACGTTATAAATACTGAACACCCATTCACTTTTCCACTTTTTTTTGCTGTCCGGATGGGGGGTGTAGGTCGCAGACAGATCCAGGTGATGATAGGCCGGCAGCGAGCTGGCATTCCGCTCCCCGTATTGCGCAACGGTAATGCCCTGGTACCGGTATTTGCCGCTGGGGTAGTTTGCCGCTTTACCGGTCTGGTAGGTAAAAATGCCGCCAAAACTCCATTTTTTCGTCAGCTGGAAGGCGGCCGTAAGAGCAAGATTATGGGTCTTATCGTAATTGGCGCGGTACCATGCACCGTTGTTGATGCCCGGCTCCTCCGCGTTTCTTCCGGGTGTGCGCTGCTCTGCCCTGGACAAGGTGTAAGAGAGCCAGCCGGTCAGCTTCCCGGTGTTTTTCTTCAGCATCAGCTCCAGCCCGTAAGCCCTGGCCTCGCCATTGAGCAATACCTGTTCTATAGCCTTGTGGGCAATCAGGTCGGCCCCGTCAATGTAGTCCGTTTTGTTCCTGGTTTTCTTGTAAAAGGCTTCTGTTTCCAAAGTATACCTGCCCTTGTTGACATTCCTGAAATAGCCCAGTGCGAGCTGGTCCAGGACCTCGGGTTTCAGGTATTGGCCGCTCGGCGCCCAGATATCGAGCGGGGAGACGGACGCTGTGTTGGAAATCAGGTGGATATACTGGCTCATCCGGTTATAGCTTGCCTTAAGGGATTGCCGGTCGTTGAGCATACAGGACAGTGCGAGGCGCGGTTCCAGGTTTCCAAAGCGGTTAATTGTCTTGTTTGTATTGTAATAGATGCTGCCGGTGGGCGTACCTTCTTCGTAAATGTGTATGTCGGGGTTGAAAACCACTGCCTGGTCCCCGGCATAGGTATTGACGTTTTGTTTCCCCAGGCGCAGAAAATTGCTGTAGCGCAGTCCATAGTTCAGGGATAGCCTGCCCGATAGCTTTTGTTCGGCGCTGATATACACAGCATTTTCCCAGGCATACTTTTTTTCGATCTGGTCAGGATTGATAGGGGATGTGGCATCCATTGGCTTTATGGTGCCGGGATTGAACTGGTAATAAATGGAATTGACGCCGTAGTTCAGCACCAGTTTGTCAGACACGTAATGGTTGAGGTTGTATTTGAAATTGTAGTTGCGGATATCCGATGCCCAGTCGATGCCGACATATTTGATATCCAGGCCGTAATCGTACTTGCTGTAAATGACCGATGCGTTGGAAAAAAGGTTCTCGGAAAAGATATGGTTCCAGCGAAGGTTGAAGAATGAGTTCCCGTAATTGTTGCTGAAGAAATTGCTGAAATTCATATTGTCTTTGCCGAAATACCCGGAAAGGAAGATCCTGTTGTGGTCGTTGATCCTGTAGTTCAGTTTGGCATTCAGGTCATAAAAGGAAACGGCGTTGGGATTGTCAGCCAGTTTCAGGAATAAGTGCGCATAAGACGTACGGCCGGCAAGCACAAACGAACCTTTGTCTTTTACAATCGGGCCTTCAGCCAGCAACCGGCTGGAGACGGCGCCGATCCCGCCCTTTACGTGATATTCTTTATTGTTGCCTTCTTTTTGATAAACATCCAGGACAGAGGAGCTGCGGCCTCCGAAGTTGGCCGGTATGCCGCCTTTGTACAGTTTCAGGTCCTTGATCACATCGGCATTAAAAACGGAAATAAAGCCAAACAGGTGCGATGTGTTGTACACAACGGCTTCGTCCAGCAGTATGAGGTTGCCGTCGACAGCGCCGCCCCTGACATTAAAGCCGCTGGCTCCTTCCTGTGCATTGGATACGCCCGGAAGTTGCAGGATGCCTTTCAGGATGTCGACCTCACCCATTACGGCGGGCATCTTTTTGATGGTGGCAACAGAAAGCTGATGCACGCTCATTTCCGGTTTCCGGATATTGCCTGCCCCGCTGCTGGATCTGATCACCACCTCCTCCAAGGCTTTGCTTTTTTCCGTCATCGAAAAATCCTTCCGGGTACTTTCTGCCAGGTTGATGTATTCCTCAACAGGTTCATATCCGGCATGACTGATCACGACGGTGTAGGCGCCCGCGGGCAGGCTTACAGAATAAAAGCCATAAGCGTTGCTCACAGCAGCCACTTTTGCTTCGGGAATGAAAAGGCTGGCGCCGGATAGTGTTTCCGTGTTTGCTTTAACGGTGATTGTTCCGCTCAGGGTAAGCTTTTCCTGTGCGCGGGCCGCAAATGATACGGCAACAGGCAGCAGTGTGCATATGATTTTGTTCCTCATCCTTGAATCCGGTTTGGGCGATTACTGTTGTGGATGTAAAACTATCCCGGGGCAGAAAGGTCTTTTTTACTATTA
>JAEUVW010000191.1 GCA_016786525.1 Chitinophagaceae bacterium | reverse complement strand
TTTTTCATAGTGTTTACTTTATTGTTTTGAGGGGTTTACAATTGTTTTTTGGATCAGTTTGCCGGAGCTGGTATAGACCTGCAGCAGCATGAGTATGGCCAGCAATACCGAGAAGCCGATGGTCAGCAACCATTCTTCTTTTCCGAAGCTGCGGCTGATCTGGGGTAGGGTATTGAACAGGAGCGCCGCCAGCAGCACAATGCCGAGGGCTTTCAAAATTGTTTTGATCGGGTGTTCCATAACTGTATCTTTTTTTGTGGGTTTATAATTGTGATGTAAAATGAACGCTGCTTGTTTTCTCATTGCCTTCGTGGTCTATCTCTGCGGTGAGCTGCAGCTGGAGCGCCGAACCCGCTTTTGCCGTATTGACCCAAAAGGTGTCGATGTCAAAGGACGACCCGTGTACGTGTTCCGTGATGTCCAGGTAGACCGTTTTGTTTGCAGTGTCTGTCAGCTGTAAGGCATATCCGTGCAACTGGCTGACATAAGCTGCCTTTGCAAGGATCCATACCGTATCGTTCTGACGAAAGGCCTGGGCTTCTGCAGGCTTGCTGATCTGCAGGGTCAGTTTTTCCTGGTCAGGGGCATCGATATCCTTTTTCTGGCAGGAAGGCAGGGTGACGGAAAGAGTAAGCAGTAATAAAATTAAATAGTTCTTCATTCTTAAGTGTGTTTTTTAAAATAAAATAAAAATACCCGCTTCGGTGCGTGCGGTACTGTGTACATAGCCTGCACTCAGGTGCTGGTAAAAGGGCAGGTGCAGCATGGCCCTCAGGCCCAGTTTTTTGAAGTAAGCCTGCAGGCCTGCGGAAGCAAAAGCAGCAGTGCCGCCGCTTTGTTCATTCAGCCATTTTTTACCATAGTTGTCGTAATCGTGCAGGGTATATTCGGCCCTGAGCCCTGCCTGGGGCAGGATACGGAAGGAACCCGGGGTGAACTGGTAAAATACCAGCCCGCTGGCATTCATACGGTTGCCATACTTGTACAGCTCCCGGTTTGCCGTGGTGAGCAGGTAAGCAAGATCGCCATTATAGCCCCAGCGGGTGTAGCGGCGGGTATAGCTGATATTGCCGGTAAAGTCCCAGGAGCCGGTACCGGTTTGCAGGGCGGGGATGGTCTCCGTGCCGCTGCTGTTGTATTGTCCGGTGGGCAGCTTCACACCGCCGCCGATGAGCAGCAGCTTGTTTGCAGTACCCTGCTTTCCATCCAGGGGAAGGGAAACATAGGCCAGGAGTACCGCATCGCCTAGACCGCTTTGCGTGCGCAGCAGGGGATCCCGGTTTTGATTGCTGCTATAAGGCAGTATCCCTGCCAGCTGTATGCGTTTGCTCAGCTGGTAGCGTCCCCAGGCCTGCACGGTGGTATAGTGCTGGCTGGATACTTCGTCCGGCTTACCGGCAAATAAGGACGGGTGACGCGCCGAGGTAGCGCTGTGCAGCAGTTGCAGGCCTGCAAAGTGCCCGGAAAACTGCGCGAACAGCCCCGGCCCTTGTATGCCTGTGCCGCCGCCGCAGACATCGCAGGCGGGCGCGCTCAGTGTGCCGCCTGTTGCTATCAGCAACAAGGCAGCACGATACAGTAAATGCATATCGGAATTGAATTACAGTAAGCAATAGCCTGCAGCGGTGCAGGTAAGCGCACAGAGGCGCTACAGGCAGAAAAGATCTTTTAGGCGATGTTGCTGCCCGGTGGGTGGAATACTGATGAAAGTACGGCTACTGTAAAGTGTGCGGGAACTACAGGATTCTGTACCTGCAGGTCTTTATAAGCGGATGAGTGGAGCGGTTGCCCGGCCTCAGACGGCAGTACGTAAACGACCATACTGTGCTGCTCTGCCTTGCTCTGTGTGTTTTTCTTGTCCTGCTGTTCGGTATCGTCTGCCTTTTTGAGTTGTTTGGTCAGTACGCATTTACCGCAGCAGACCAGTTCGGGCTTATCGCGGTTTTCGCACAAGGTGGCGGCGATATATTCCTGGTTCAGCTCAAACCAGGCGACGATAGAAAGCTTCAGCACGCATTGGCAGCTGAGGCAAAAAAGGAGCACTATCGCGGTGAACTTTCTCATCGGCAGGATGAGCAAAAGTAGGCACTAAAAGGATACGGGCCGGGGTAGATTTTAAAAATTCTTTCCCTGGGCGATGATGCTCTCGGCCAGGTGCAGGTCTTCCGGGGTCGTGATCTTGATATTATTCCGCTCTCCTTCCACCAGCCATACTTTATGCTGCAGGCTTTCTACAACTGTAGCCTCGTCTGTGAAGTCGATATGGTAGTCCTGTTCGAATGCCGGCAGGAGGATGTCGCCGCGAAAGGCCTGGGGTGTCTGCACAATGCGCAGTTTGTTGCGGTCTACCGGGGCGAACTGATCATCCTGACCCAACATACGCACACTGTCGACTACCGGAAGGGAGGGGATCGCAGCGCCATGTTCCAGGGCCGCATGGATGCAGCGGTGTATGAGCGCGTCGCTCACAAAGGGGCGAACGCCGTCGTGCACCAATATGATCGAGTCTTTGGGAATAGACTGTAATCCTCTCTTGACACTGTCGAAGCGGGTGCTGCCCCCGGT
This sequence comes from Chitinophagaceae bacterium, assembly GCA_016786525.1. GTDB lineage: Bacteria > Bacteroidota > Bacteroidia > Chitinophagales > Chitinophagaceae > Rurimicrobium. The sequence goes on along the minus strand of JAEUVW010000191.1, from coordinate 7,340 downwards.
CACTACCGTCATGTCGATACGGTCGGTAAAGTGCTCCAGTACCATCTGCAGTTTGCTGACATCCTGTTCGGGCAATACGAGCACGATATGTGCCTGGGGCAGGGCCCGGGCAAAGGAAGCGACGGTATGGTATAAGATAGGTTTGCCACCCAGCTGCAGAAACTGTTTCGGCAGGGCCATGCCCATCCTGGTTCCTTGTCCGCCGGCCACGATCACGGCATAGACCGGCGTGCTATGTTGACTGTCTGTTATCACACTATAAAATTACCGCGAATGCGGGGTTTTGCCCGGCCGGTATCTCGAAAATTAACCTTCGCTGCTGTTAAATCAAAAACGAAAAGGTCGTTTGCCCGTATCAGAACAAACAACCTTTTAAAAAAGTAAAAAGGATATAAAGGACTAGGCCAGTTTACCTACGGCAACTGCAATACCTGATTTCAGGTTGGAAGCCTTGTTCTTGTGAATGACGTTGCGCTTAGCCAGCTTATCGATCATAGAAACTACTTTCGGCAATTCTGTAGTTGCCTCAGCTTTGTCAGTGATCGCTAAGAGTTTGCGAATAGCGTTACGGGTAGTTTTACCGTAATAACGGTTCCTATCGCGGCGTTTTTCGCTTTGTCTTACGTCTTTTTTGGTTGCTTTATGATTAGCCATTACTTAGGTACTTTTTGTAATTTTTTTTATTTTTCGGAGGGCAAATGTAGGAATTTATTTTATTCTGAACAATTTTATTTCATTTCCGATGCTTCATCCCGCCCTATACACCGGAATACTGCTTTATCGCCTGACGATCTTTTGGCTGTACACCCCTCCGCGGGCATCCGCGACCTGTACCAGGTAGGTGCCGCCGGGCAGCAGGCTGATGTTTTCCGACAGGGTAAACTCATCCTGGCTAAGCGGGTATTGCCGCTGCAACACCGTTTTGCCCGAAATATCGCTGAGGCTAAGTGTCAGCATAGCGCCCCGGAACCCATTACCGTAGATATTGAGGATATCCGTAGCCGGGTTCGGAAAGCATAAGATGGAAGCTTCAGGCAGCCGGGCAGCGGCAATGGATACCGGTGGCGGGAAGGAAACGGTTGCCGTGTCTGTAATGCCCAGGCCCAGGTTGTAGTAAGTGCCGGATGGGGTTTGCTGCAGCTTTGTGGGGCGCACCATATAGTAGTAAAAGCCATCGGTGCCGGCGGCGTCAATAAATGTTGTGGTTGCGATGAGGCCGGAAACCCTTTTGTAAGTACCGAAACGGCTGCCGGAGCGATAGACATAATACCCGGTAACGCCGGGGTCGGGGGAGGCCGTCCAGTGCAGGGTCGCACCTGCTTTGGGTCCCGTTGTGACCGATAGGCTCCTGGCCGGTTTGATGTATTCATTGCGCAGGCTCAGGTCGCCCATCAGTGCTACGTGTACAGCGGTGGCCATATACCCGGCAGGAGTGTATACGGTAGGATTGTAGTTTTGGGTTGTGATGGTGCTGTAGCCAATGTTCTCGCCCAGGCCCATATGATGCAGGTACCAGTTTGGCCTTCCGGCCCAGCAGGCTGTTAGTGCCGGTTCATCAGCGCAGAGAAATGCCCGCAGGAAATTATTCTGTGTGTCCCAGTCGCCGAAATAGCTGCCAAACAGCATCGTGAAAATGCCTTTCTGTTTTTTGCCGTTCAGGTCTGCGGTAGCGCCCACACCGCCGCAACTGCTGTAGGAGCCACCCCCGCAGCCATAGGCCCATTGGTAGGCCGAGTCGTTCAGGGTGGTGATGAGGTCTACTTCCAGGATATTGTCCCTGCCGATCATAGGCGGGAAATTGCGCCAGGCGTTGGCCGCAAACGCCTCCCCGCTGAAGCTGCCGAAATTATCGTCTACCAATGCTTTGCGGCTGATGTACAGGGAGTCCATCTTGTACCGGTGCGCCTTGGCCAGGTAGTTTTTCATCAATGTTGTTTCGCTGCTGCTGAAGGCGGGCATATAGGCAAAGTCGATACGGCCCACCTGCAGTTCGGCCATGGAAGGCATGGCCGAATGATCCCATTTGCCATCGCCGGGAATGTTTTTGTTTTGGGCGCGTGCGGCTACCGTACTGTTCACACTTATATCCGTCCAGCTACCGTCCATATCGCCGTAGAAGACATCGGCCGGCCAGGCACCCTGGTGGTCCGGGTGCGCATCGGGGTTGAAATCGCCGCTATACGGCACAGCCACATGTCCCAGCAGCAATACAGCCTTTACATCGGGCAGGCTGCTGTAGTCTGCTTTGATCAGGGCCTTCACCGCTACATCGCTCAGTGTACGGCTGACATCATGCCGCTGCACGGCCCAGCCATCTGCGGCCAGGTCCTGCATCAGGCCGGTGATTTCTGCAGCGCAGGAGTCGCGGAACAGGGTGTCTGTCACCAGGATAAGGGTGCCCCTGTTGTGCAGGGGAGGAGTGTTGATGCCGGCCAACAGGTAAGCTGCTGCAACAGAAGGGCCGCCGGTATTGGTGATTTTGTATTCATAGGCGGTATCGCCCGTCACGGCCAGGTCTGTATAAAAGGTGTCGGTAGTATTGCCCAGTGTGGACCACATGTGTGCGGATTTGCTTTTCCGCCACAGGTTGTACCCGCTGGCGCCGGGAATTTTTTTCCAGTTCAGCGAGACTTTGGGTGGGGCGGTCTGCACCACTGCCTGCAGCTGGATGCCGTAATCTGATGTTGCCTGCGCCTTTACGGTGCCTGCTGTCCATAAACATAAAAGGGTAAGCGCACTGTAAAGGTTGGGTCTCATATAGTTGGTTTTGGTTGGGTGAGCCTTATTTGATCCCCGCGTCCGGGGCCTGGCCGTCCTGCAGTTCCAGGATCGGGATCAGGTTCGGGACAAAGCGCCAGGCATTGCCCGACCAGCGCAGGCCGTTATACTGTCCGGTGGGTACATACGTGTATTTACGGTTCGGGTCGTTGACCTGCGAAGCGATATCGTCAAAAAGAATGGCATTATGCTCCGCGTCCCAGTTCATACTCACACTGACGCCTTTCTTGTACTCCAGCACAAAGCGATTGATGGGTGCATTCGGGTTCTTTTCGGAGCCTATGGCAAAAATAGGTGCGCCGAAGCTGGGGCCATTGTCACCGAAGCGCATGGGGTCTACATATTTCTTTGTACTGACGGGGTTGCCGTCATTGACACCCAGCAGGCAGTAAATGTTCTCCCCGCCAACGCGTTTGGTAATGATATTGTAGATCAGGCCGCCCACCCATTCTTTGGCGCCGAGAATTTTGTCTTCGTCTGTTTTGGTCAGCATGTCCGAATTGTCGAAGAGTGGGTAGAGCTTCAGGTCTTCACTGTTCATCTGTATGGCGGCATAGTAGCGCAGGCGCACATCGGTATAGGCGATCGGCCAGTTGAAGAGGCGGAAACTTTTATCTTCCGGCGAAATGATGTTCACGATCTTCTTCAGGCTGTCGAAAGGGTATTGATAAGAACCCCTGATCTTGAGCGTGCGGATCAGTTGCTTGACAAACTGTTCGCAATACTGGGTGCGGAAGTCGGGGATAGGGGTCATGAACATGGAGTCGGCCGAAACAACCAGTGAATCTTCCATTTTGCGCAATTGGGCCAACTCTTCTCCTTTCAGGGATTGGGCGCCTGCACTGCCGGCAAATAAACAAAACAAGGTGAGCGACAGGGCATGGCGTAGCATATTCATCATCTTCATAAGGGCAATAACATCAATTTTCTCAAATGTAATAAAAAAATCAAAAAATAAGGCGGCCGGGGCAGGCAAAGGCTATGGCGAAAGCGGCCGGGCGCAGCAGGCAATTGTCATGAGATTTTTGACAAATCAGGCAGCATATTTCTTCCTGAAACGAAAAGGAAGTACTTTCGTAGGAAAATAAAGCGGCTCTGTGGTTTACAGGTTGCTTTTTTATATATTAAAACCGGGATTTAATGCACATACTGCAACAGATTTTTTTCTTGCTGATTTTAGGCGCTGCATCTTTTCTTTTTTATAAAAAAATACGGGCCATACGCCGGAATATTTTCCTGGGCCGGCCCAAAACATTTGAAGGCGACCCGGCCGAACGCTGGAGAAACGTCGTCTTGCTGGCGCTGGGGCAGAAAAAAATGTTCAAGCGGATCACCCCTGCAGTGCTGCACTTTTTCGTTTATGCCGGTTTCGTGATCATCAATATCGAGATGCTCGAGATCATACTGGATGGCATACTTGGTACACACCGGCTGTTTGCCCCTTTCCTGGGCGCGCTGTACCCGGTGCTGATCTCCTGTTTCGAAATCCTGGCGGCTACGGTATTGATTGCCTGTGCTATCTTCCTGGTGCGCCGCAATGTATTGAAACTGAAGCGCCTGGTGCAGGGAGAGCTGAACGGCTGGCCCAAAACGGACGCCAACCTGATCCTGGCCACAGAGATCATCCTGATGTCCTTGCTGCTCATCCTCAATGCCACCGACCTGCAATTGCAGAATCTGGGAGCGGAGCACTATACCCAGACCGGCTCTTACCTGGTATCTGGCCTCATCGCCCCGCTGTTCAAGGGTATGAGCGTGGGCTCGCTGATCGCAGTAGAACGGGTAGCCTGGTGGCTGCACATTATCGGGGTGCTGGCCTTCCTGAATTACCTGCCTTATTCCAAGCACCTGCACATCGTGCTGGCTTTCCCCAATGCCTATTATGCCCCCCTGAAGCCGCAGGGCGAAATGCAGAATATGCCTGCGGTGCAAAATGAAGTCCTGTATATGATGCAGCCCGAACTGGCCCCGCCGCCGGCAGAAGGAGACCCCACCGCACCGCAGCGCTTTGGGGCCAAGGATGTGATGGACCTGAGCTGGAAAAGCCTGATGGATGCCTACTCCTGTACGGAGTGCGGCCGCTGTACCGCCGTTTGCCCGGCCAACATCACGGGCAAAAAGCTGTCTCCGCGCAAGATCATGATGGATACGCGCGACCGCCTGGAAGAAGTGGGTAAAAATATAGACCTGAACGGCTCTTTCACGGACGACGGCAAATCGCTGGTGCACGACTACATCACTTCTGAAGAGCTGCGTGCCTGCACTACCTGCAATGCCTGTGTAGAGGCCTGCCCGGTGAGCATCAGCCCCCTGGATATTATCGTGGAGGCCCGCCGTTACCTGGTGATGGAGGAGAGCAACAGTCCGCAGGAGTGGAATATGATGTTCGGTAATATCGAAAATAATATGGCGCCCTGGAAGTTCAGCCCCGACGAGCGCGACAAATGGGTGGAAGAACTGGTATAATTATAAAACGACTGCCGCAGCAACAAGATGAACAGATCCATTGTATACGCCCGGACCATACGCGAAAAATTCCTGCACAGTATCAGCACGCTGAGTACGGAGCAGCTCAACGCTATCCCTGCCGGTATGAACAACAATATTGCCTGGCACCTGGGGCACCTGGTAGTCAGCACGGAAATCCTGTGCTATGTGCGCAGCGGGGTACAAGCCGACCGCATGATACCCCTGGCCGACAAGTACCGGAACGGTACAAAGCCGGAAGCCTGGATCGAAGCCGAAGAAATCAGGCAGCTGAAAGAACGCCTGCTGGGCAGTATCGATGCCGTAGAGCGCGATTATAACAATGGTGTTTTCGCTGAGGTACAGCCTTATGCCACGCATACATTCGGTGTACAGCTGCAGAACATAGAGGAAGTATTGGAGTGCTGCGCCCTGCACGATACACTGCACTGGGGCAATGTGAGTATGATGAAAAAATTAGTGTAATGCCGGTAGCAATACGGCACAAAAAAAAGAAACAAGGAACATGCATATAAAATCAATGGCCGAATACATGGCCGAAGGCACACAGCCGGAAGTATTGTTTTGGGTAGGCTGCGCCGGCAGCTTTGACCAAAGGGCACAGAAAATCACCAAGGCCTTTGCAACGATACTGGATAAGGTGGGCGTCAGCTTTGCGATATTGGGCAAAGAGGAAATGTGCACCGGCGACCCGGCCCGCCGCTCCGGCAACGAATTCCTGTTCCAGATGATGGCCTACAACAACATACAGGTGCTGAATGGCTACGGGATCAAAAAGATCGTGACGGCCTGCCCGCACTGCTTCAATATTTTCAAAAACGAATATCCCGCACTCGGCGGCACCTATGAGGTGATCCACCACACTACTTTTTTACAATCGCTGATCAACGACGGTCGCCTGGTACTCAAAGAAGGAGGCACCTTCAAGGGCCGGAAGATCACCTACCACGACAGTTGCTACCTGGGGCGCGGCAATGGCGTCTATGAAGCGCCCAGGGCGGTGCTGGAAGCGCTGGACGTAGAGCTGATCGAAATGAAACGCTGCAAGACCAACGGGCTTTGCTGCGGTGCGGGTGGTGCGCAGATGTTCAAGGAAGACGAACCGGGTAAGACGCGCATCAACTTCGAACGCTCCGACGAGGCGCTGGAGACGGGTGCATCGGTGATTGCTGCCAACTGCCCGTTCTGCACCACCATGCTGATAGACGGTGTGAAAAACAAAGAGCAGGAAGATAAAGTGCAGGTGCTGGATATCGCCGAGATGGTGGTGCAGAGCCTGGCTTAAATAATAATGATGCAAACGAAAAGCCCTCTGACACAGAGGGCTTTTTGCTTTTGTGAATTTATTGCAGACCTATAAGGTTTTCAAAACCTTATAGGTCTTAGCTCGAAACCATATAGTTTTTAATGCCCGGTGAAACTGCGGAAATAGCTCTTAGAATCTTCTTCGCTGAGCATTGATTCCAGTTTTACAAACTCGGATTGATCGGTGATCTTGGGGTACAGGTCTTTCAAAGCGGACAGTTTAGCCAGGTCTGTCTCCAGGTTGCCGACCAGCATTTCTGCCTGCTCGGTGCTGAAACAATTTTGCCGGATAGCCGTTTTCAGGATACCCAGGCGCTCATCTTCTCCTTTCTTGCTGCTGATGTTGTTTTTCAGGCGCAAAAAAGCAGGTACGGCCATCGGCCCTGTACAATCGCTGTTGATCACAGCTGCTGTTTCGCCGGCCGTACTGCTGCCTGTTGTCGTGCTGACGGCAGCAGGGTCATTGTTGAAGGTAATGTCTTCAATGAACCTGGGCTTGCCGGTTTCGGCAGGCACCGGGGTGTCTTTTACTTCAGGGGTGGGGGGCGCCGGTACAGGCTGTACCGCGACCGGTATTTCCGGAACTTCCTCAGGGGCAACTACTTCTTTAACCGCTGGCGTTATCGCTGGCTCCTGCTTTTGCGGCGCTGCAGCATCAGGCAGTACGGCAACAGGTTTACTGTCTGCCAGTTGGGTGTTGTTCAACACCGTGGGCAGGTGGTCTTCAGAGATGTCATTGCCTGCTTTGAGGTAGAAATTCTGCTCCACAT
>JAEUVW010000175.1 GCA_016786525.1 Chitinophagaceae bacterium | reverse complement strand
TGACGGTGGTACTCACCATGGCGCCTACGACCTGGCCTATATGCGCTGCATACCCAATATGATTGTCAGCGCCCCGATGGATGAAGCCGAATTGCGTCACCTGATGTACACGGCCCAGCTGCCTGAAAATACCCATCCCTTCTCCATCCGCTATCCCCGCGGCCAGGGCGTAATGCCGGAATGGCGTGTGCCCGTGCAAAAACTGGAAATCGGCAAGGGACGCAGGATCCAGGATGGCGAGGACATTGCGATCCTGACCATCGGCCATGTCGGCAACTTCGCCGTACAGGCCTGCCGTATGCTGATGACTGAAGACCTGAGGCCGGCACACTACGATATGCGCTTTGTGAAGCCAATCGATGAGGTGTTGCTCCACGAGGTGGCACAGCGTTACCGTAAGATCATTACCGTAGAAGACGGCACCATTATCGGCGGTATGGGCAGCGCGGTTCTTGAATTTATGAGCAAACATGGTTATCACCCCGAGGTACACATGCTGGGTATTCCCGACCGGGTTATCGAGCATGGCAAACCGGAAGAGCTGCATCATGAATGCGGGTATGATACGGCCGGTATTGTCGACGCTGTACGGGCCCTGTCTTCCGTCCGGGCCTTAAGTCATTAACGGGCAAGTATCTCTTTTGGCTTACTCCCGCACTTTCCTGAAAGTACTGCTGCTGGTTTGCTGTTGCTCCGGCACTGCTGCTGCACAGGATACCTGTGCGCCAATTGCAGACCGCAGGCCCAACTTCACTGCACAGCAGCTGGTCGCCCCCGTTTTGCTGGCTGGTGCAGGTCTTACGCTTTCCGGGCACCTGAAGTATGAGGTGCAGGACTGGCGAAACAGGCATTTCAGCAGCTTTCATACCAAAGCAGATGATGTTCTTGCTGTGGCGCCGATCGCGGTAGTCTATGGCCTTGATCTTTTGGGAGTAGAGGCCCGAACCGATTTTGTCAACAGGTCGGTGATCCTGGCCAAAGCCGAATTGCTGGCTATCGGCAGCGTTTACCTGCTCAAAGCCGGTACCCGCGAAATGCGTCCTGACGGCAGCGATTTTCATTCTTTTCCCTCAAACCATTCGGCGCAGGCTTTCCTGGCAGCCACTTTGCTCAGCACAGAATATGGCAGGAGATATCGCTGGATGCCTTATGCTGCCTACACGATGGCTTCGGCGGTCGGCGCATTGCGCGTGCTGAACAACAAGCATTACCTCAATGATGTGCTGGTGGGCGCAGGCATCGGTATCCTGTCGCAAAAACTGGCTTATTGGACGCATCGCTATCAATGGGGTGCCCGGAAACAAAAAGCTCCGTTAGATTTTTGATCCCGGTTTGTTTTCTCTTTCCTGTATTGTTTTATTGCCCATTTCTACCTCCACCTGCTTCATGGTTACCGCATAATCGTTGGGGTGTATCGCGGAGCCATACATCAGCGCATACGCCTTGGTAAACTCTGCACCCAGGTACAGGATAATGGAAGAGTAATACACCCATACCAGCAATACGACGAGCGATCCGGCTGCACCATAGGTACTGCCGACTTTGGTTTGCGAGATATACAGGGAGATCGCAAATTTGCCGATCAGGAACAGAACTGCTGTAACAATGGCTCCGGCGAAGACGTCGCGCCACTTGATACGGGCATCGGGCAACACTTTAAAGATGGTGGCAAAAATAATGGTGCTGATGCCAATGGTCAGCAGCAGGTTAATGATGTAGAACACGACGATGGTGACACCGGGGAAGCGTGCCTGCAGGCCGGTACTGATGCCTTCTATAATGGCGGAAAGCGCAAGCGATACCAGCAACAGGAAGCCCAGGCTTATGATAACGGAGAAAGACAGGAACCTGTTCTGCAGGTATTTCAGCCATCCCTTTTTAGGCTTTGGCTTCAGGCCCCAGATCATATTGATCGAATCCTGGATCTCGGCAAATACCGATGTGGCACCGATCAGCAGCGTAACGATACCGATGACGGCAGCAATAAAACTCTTATCACCCACAGAAGCGTTCCGTATGATTTCCTGCAACTGGGAGGCCGTATCGCTGCCCACAAATCCGACCAGTACGGAGTATACTTTGCCTTCTATTGCTTCCCGCGACAGCAGCAGTCCGCACAGGGATATGATCACCACCAGCAGGGGGCCCATGGAAAACACCATGTAGTAGGCCAGGGAGCCACTGAGTTTCGTCACTTTGTCTTCTGAAAAGCCGGTAAAAGTATCTTTGGTGATCTGCCAGATACCCCTCCAGCTGAGTTTGTGTTTCATCGGTTTGTCTTTTTATGCTTTCTGCCGTAATACTACAGGTTTCCTTTTTTCTGTTTCCTTAGTTTGTGTTAAAGAAAGCGGCACGCCTTTTCCGGCCAGGATTTTTAGCATAGTGGAGGTATTGCCGGAAGCATAAAACAACAACGCACCGGGAGGTCCCGGTGCGTTGTGCACAAGAGGTATTGCCGCTATTATCCCTGCAGGGCAGCAGCACCGCTCACGATCTCTGTCAGTTCGGTCGTAATCGCTGCCTGGCGGGCACGGTTGTAAGTGATTTTGAGATTGCGCAGCAGTTCATTCGCATTTTCGCTGGCCTTATCCATTGCCGTCATACGGGCGCCATGCTCGGAAGCGTTGGCATCCAGTACCGCCTTAAATACCTGTGTGTTCAGGATCTTGGGCATCAGCTCTTCTACCAGTACTTCTTTGGAAGGCTCGAAGATGAAGTCTGCATTGTTATCGCCATCTCCTTTTTCTACTTTGGGGATCGGGAGGTAAGGCTCACAAACGAAGTTTTGAACTGCGGCATTGCGAAACTGGCTGTATATCAATTCGATACGGTCGTATTTCTTATCGAGAAACGCTTGCTGGGCATAAGCCGCCGCTTCACGCACATTGTCGAAAGACAGGTTGTGAAACACATTCCAGTAGTTGTCTATTACTTTAAAATTGTTCTTTACGAAGAAATCGTATCCTTTTTTACCCAGGGGCAGGATCGTTACCTCAGCTTTCGGATATTTTTCTGCAATGGTATTGCGGGTCAGCTTGATCACGTTGGCATTGTAAGCACCACAAAGACCCCTGTCGCTGGTGATCGGGATCAGCAGTACGCGTTCTGTTGTACGCTCGGCAGCCAGGGGTAATTCCATGTCTGAGGAAGCGCTGCTGACGATATTGCTCAGCATTTCCTGGAGCTTGCGGGAGTAGGGGGCCATCTGGGTGATCGCATCCTGCGCCCGGCGCAGTTTTGCAGCGCTCACCATCTTCATCGCCTTTGTGATTTGTTGTGTGGAAGTGACAGATTTGATCCGGTTACGAACCTCTTTAAGTTGACCCGACATATAAAAAAGAGTTGTTGTGTTTTTAAATTGGCTGCAAAGGTAGGGCTTTTCAATCTAAAATCGGTGCTGCAGGACGGAATAAAACGCAGGCCGGAGCCGGAGAAACTTTCCTGTTGATGCGCACTTCAGCACCACAGCTTATATTTGTCTGCCTTAACCCTTGAAAACAGGCGCACCAGCATGAAAATGTACTCTTTCCTTCTGTTCTTTTTACCGTCCTTCACTGCCTTTGCACAGAAAGATATCGCACTGAAGCGCACACAGTACTACAATGCGGGCATGATGGCTTCTGCAAAAAATTATGATGTTTTATTGCATGCAAAAGCAGAAGATAACCCGTCTTTATATAAAATTTATGAAGAACAGTATGCGCTGCAGCAGCAACGCCTGGCTGTGCTGGCCGACGGATGGGCTTCCGGCAGGTACAGTGGGAAAAATATACAGGCTGCCTTGGCTTTGGTCGCGAAATCGGATCTCGCTGCTGCCATAAAACTGATGGAATCAAAACTGAAAAACGGTTCCAATAGTACCGAAGAAAGTATGTTCCTGGCCGAATTGTACGAATCCGGCGGCCAGTATGGTCTTGCAGAAAAATGGGCCGGCAGCGGAACGTCCGGCCTGGAGCAGGGTCTGTATCATAGCCGGCTGCTTGCATTGGGCGGTAAGGCGGAGCGGGCAGAGGAGCAAATGGTGCACTTATCTGAGCGGTTTGGTTCCGATACGATGGCCCTGGCCAGGATCAGGCTGCAACGCAGCTTCCTGGATACGTTTGCAAAAAACTACAGTGGTGCCGCTGCGGTACTGATCGAGGCGCAATACCTGCTGGATAAAATAAAGCCCGACTCCCTGCAGCAGTATTGGTCTGCGGTAGCCTCGGCCCAGCTGGCCCAATTGCAAGGCCGGAGCGGAAACGTAGACAATGCGTACCGGAATGCACAAAACAGTGTTGTCATCGCAGACAGAGGGGCTGATCTGCCCCTGCAGGCATGGGCGCACCGGATTATGGGGCAGGTCTATAGAAAAGCAGGTGCCAACCAGCAGGCAGATACGCATTTCCGTATGTCGATCGATGCGTATACCAGGCTGGTTTCGGTTTACCCGCAACAGTACCAGCCCTTGCTCGCGGATGTGAAGGATGAATATGTGGAGGTACTGCGCTGGTTTGACCGGAAACAGGAAAGCATGCAACTGCTTGAGGAAATAAAAGCAATGCGGAAATCCCTGTCCGCAAACAAATACCCTTTCTTTGTCCTGGAGTATGCGGGCAGCATCGGGCGCATTGCAGACCAGTATGCTTTTGCCCTGAGCAGGCTTGACTCTGCAGAGTCAGTCTCCAGGCGGCAAAAAGACGTTCTTGCGGAGCTTTACCGGGAATATCCCTTCCTGGCCGGTACCGAATACGCTTCAGTGCTGGATAAACTGGGCGATATCAGTATGACCCTGAAACGCTATAAAGACGGTATTCCCTACCTGGCGGCGGCACTTGAAGTGAAGCAGAAACTCTATGATGTATTTCCTGAAGAGCACCGGCAGGGGCTGATGAACCTGCTGACCAGGAATGGAACGGCCAACGGCTTTTACGGCAATAACAGTGCCCTGGCTTACCTGCAGCTGGACCGGGCGGCAGCCCTGGCTGCCGAACTGAAAGACCAGCGTGCGGGCCAGGATATTGAAAAAATAAAACAGCGTATTCCCAAACAATAGTATATCGGATGTCTTCAAAATTTACCGTCAGTGATTACAGGGAAGGTTTGCTCAGGGGCAATGTGGCCCTGTTGAGCCGGGCCATCACCCTTATTGAGTCTACCAGGCGGGAAGACAAGGAAAAAGCTGCGGAACTAATAGACAGTATTTTGCCGTACAGTGGCCAATCTGTGCGGGTGGGGATCACCGGGGTGCCAGGGGTGGGGAAAAGCACCTTTATCGAAGCGTTTGGCATGCATCTCCTGCGGCAGCAGAAAAAACTTGCCGTGCTGGCCATCGACCCCAGCAGCAGCATTAGCAAAGGAAGCATCTTAGGCGATAAGACCAGGATGGAGCAGCTTTCGGTACAGAAGAATGCCTTTATACGACCTTCGGCTTCTTCGGGAAGCCTGGGAGGGGTGACCTACAAAACGTATGAAACAATCCTGCTTTGCGAAGCAGCGGGGTTCGACACCATCCTGGTAGAAACCGTGGGGGTAGGGCAGAGCGAGACAGAGGTCAGCCATATCTGCGATTTCTTTTTGCTGCTGATGCTGGCCGGTGCAGGAGATGAGCTGCAGGGCATTAAAAGAGGCATTATGGAATTGGCAGATGGTGTCGTGATCACGAAGGCCGACGGTTCGAATAGTGAAAAAGCCAAAGCCGCAAGGAGTGAATATGCGCGCGCCCTGCACTTTCTCCCCGGAACAGCTTCGGGCTGGATGCCCGAAGTGCTGACCTGCTCTGCCTATGAAGGAACCGGCATAGAGGCTGTTGCTGATCTGATCGGGAAATACTGCCGTCACCAGGAAAGCAATGGTTTCTTCAGGGAAAAACGGGTGCAGCAAAATGTGCAGGCCTTCCAGCGTTTGCTGCAGGAGGAATTGCGCAATCGTTTGTTGAGCAGGCCCGGCTTCCGGGAAAAGGTCAGGGAAACAGAGGCTGCAATTGCCGGCGGACGCATCAGTCCGTATACCGCCCTGCAACAATTGCTGGACGCATAAAAAAAACCTGTAAGGTTTTTAAAACCTTACAGGGCAGAAAGAGCCTGAAGCCATTAAAATTTGCTGTTGCAGTCCCGGAACAGGGGTTGTACTTTGTCTTTGTCGGATACAATGGCATCGTCGAGATTGATTTTCCAATCGATAGCCAGTTCCGGATCGTTGTACAGCACGCCGCCTTCATCTGCTTTGCTGTAAAAATTGTCGCATTTGTAGAATACTTCAGAGGTATCGGACAGCACAGAGTAGCCGTGTGCAAAGCCCCGGGGGATCAGGAATTGCAGTTTGTTGGCTTCGCTGAGTTCAATGCCATACCACTGCTTATAAGTTTTGCTGTCGCGGCGCAGGTCTACCACCACATCCCATATCGAGCCCTGCAGGCAACGGATCAGTTTGCTTTGCGGGATAGGGTCGTTCTGGTAGTGAAGGCCGCGCAATACGTTTTTGACCGAACGGGCCTGGTTGTCCTGTACAAACTTGTGGGTAAAACCGGTGTTCTGTACAAATACCTGCTCATTAAAACTTTCAAAAAAATAACCGCGGTCGTCGCCAAAAACCCTGGGTTCCAATATCAATAATCCTTCAAATGGGGTCGTGATCACGTTCATATGTCCTTACTTGCTGAGTTGGTCTACAATGTTGTTTACGTTTTCCGAAATGTATTGCAGCTCTTCGTTG
>JAEUVW010000169.1 GCA_016786525.1 Chitinophagaceae bacterium | reverse complement strand
TAGTCCGGAACTTTTTGAAGCTGCAAGATACTGGCAGATCGTCATCCCGGATACGATAGGCCCGGTATTCTTTTTCATGAGCCGGCAGGGCCATCCAGCTGAGCATGAACACCCATGATCCGGCCAATTTCGAACAAATGGATCATTTCCTCCTCCGGCAGTTCTATTTCCACCACGCCCACTTCTACATCTTCTTCATAAGCCAGGACGCTGATCCTGTTCGGCATGTGTTTGCTGAAGGTCGCCAGCGCGTCGTTAAAAGCGTATTCGGAGTCGACGACCAATTTAATCTTCTTCAGGTTCATGTTTTCAGTTTGCAGGATATCCCAAAATGCGCTTATGGCAGGGGTAAAGTTAAGCCTCTTTACAACTTCGCCTGTTCCTTTATTGAAAGCTTGTACTACATCGGCCCCTGTATGCCGTAGCGTGTCAGGAAGTTGCTTTGCTCCTGTTCGGATGTTTTCCCCTGGTGGTGCTGTTTTTGGTTTTTAATGTATTGAAAAACCTTTTCTGCACCTGATTCAGACACGGAAAATGCAGCATAGCCTGTTTGCCAGGAAAACTTTTCTGCGATAAGGTCATTTTGATTGATAAAATGCGCACTGCTGCCTTTGACTTGTTTGATGACGTCCGCTACCGATTTTTGCGCGTTCAATAAAAACAAACGGTGTATATGGTCAGGCATGTCGTTAATAATCCTGAGCGGACAAGCCAGTTCCCGGAATTGTTGGTATTGAAACGAGTAAACTGTGTACTCAATACCCTGATGCAGCAAAGGCACCCTCAGCTTGGTAGCCCAGATGATCCATATTTTGTAAAACGAATGGGACATTGCCCAAATTTAATAAGGAATCACCATATTTAAATATCTGAACCACATGGTTTAAAATTAACATTTTCCCGCCCATGGTTAAAACCATGGGCAGGTTAAAACCACCTTGACCACCTAGGCCACGATTTAAATAGTGGCCTAGGTGGTCAATATCACGGTCATCTCTTTCAGGTCTTCGGGAATCTGCGCTTCCTGCTTCACCACCTCCGAAAAGGGGGTAAATACAATCTCGTTGTTGATCTGCCCGGCCATTACCTGCTTTTTGCCGGCGCGCAGCGCATTCACAGCGGCATAACCCAGGCGGCTGGCCAGCACTCTGTCGGCAAAGGTGGGCGCACCACCCCTTTGGATATGCCCCAGCACACAGACCCGGATGTCCGCATCCGGCAGCTCTTTGCTCATCAGGTTCTTCACATCCATACCCCCGCCGAAGTCGTCACCTTCAGCCACGACCAGCAGGTGCACGATCTTCTTGCGCCGCTGGTCGCTCTTTATTTTCCTGATGATGGATTGCATATCCGTCTTCAGCTCCGGGATCAGGATATCCTCTGCGCCGCAGGCAATGCCGCTGTTCAGGGCGATATAGCCAGCATCCCGCCCCATTACTTCCACGATGAACATACGGTTGTGCGCATCGGCCGTGTCGCGTATCTTATCAATAGCCTCTACAGCGGTATTCACAGCGGTATCAAAGCCTATGGTCACATCCGTACCGGCCAGGTCTTTGTCGATGGTTCCGGGCAGGCCGATGGCCGGTATGGGGTATTTTTCGAAGAAAGCGTTGGCTCCCTTAAAGGTACCGTCGCCACCGATGAGCACCAGGCCCTCGATCTGGTGCCTTTGCAGTTCCCCGTAGGCTTTCTGCATCCCCTCTTCAGTCATAAACTCCTTACTGCGGGCTGTTTTCAGCATTGTTCCTCCCCGCTGGATGATATTGGACACATCGGTCGTCTTCATCCGGAAGATATCTCCTTCCAGCATACCCTGGTAGCCCCGCCGTATGCCGAACACTTCCATTTTATGATAGATAGCGGTGCGTACCACCGCCCGTATGGCGGCATTCATACCGGGGCTGTCGCCACCTGATGTCATTACTGCAATCCTGTTCATACCGTTTATTTTCGAAGTTCAAATACCCTCCAAATATACAGGTCTGTACAGGCATTGGCCCGAAAAGTTTTTATAAAAATATTACCAGATAATCGGTAGGCATTCCCTTAATAATATTTAATGTTGTAGGGTAAAATAATGCTGATGGAAGATTTCCCAGTGGAGCAGGCTTTTGCTCCCGAAGAAAAAATACAATTGCTGATCGACCAGGTCAGCAAAGTGATCCGGGGCAAACGCCCGCAGATAGAGAAGGTGGTCAGTTGCCTGCTGGCAGGCGGCCATATCCTGATGGAAGACAATCCCGGTACCGGCAAGACGGTATTGGCCCGCAGCCTGGCGCATGCCATATCCGGTACAGGACAGCACAGTTCCGTCAGCTTCAAACGGGTGCAATTCACACCCGACCTGCTGCCGATGGACCTGATCGGCACCTATATTTTCGACGATAAGAACAATGATTTTGTGTTCAAGAAGGGACCGCTGTTCTGCAATATCCTGCTGGCCGATGAGATCAACAGGGCTTCACCAAAGGTGCAAAGCGCCTTGCTGGAATGTATGGCCGAAAACCAGATTACCGTAGGCGATACCACGCACCCGCTGGAAAAGCTGTTCTTCACCATCGCTACCCAGAATCCCGTGGAAATGGAAGGCACTTATCCCCTGCCCGCCGCCCAGCTGGACCGCTTCTATATGAAGATCTATTTCGGCTATGTAGACGAAGCTACAGAACTGGATATCTACCGTGACTACCTGAATATTGCCACGAACCTGGATACACTGGAGCAGGTATTGAGCATGGAAGAAGTGCTGCAGCTGCAGGAAGCTGCAAAAGCCGTTTTCATTCACCAGGAGATCGTACAGGCGGTGAGCAATATCGTACGCGATACCCGCAATCATGCCGACATCACACTGGGGGCATCCACCCGCAGCGGCATTGCCTTTATGAAATGCCTGAGGGCCTATGCGCTGGTACGCGGCCGCGCCTTCGTCACAGAGGACGATGTGAAAGACATTGCCCAGGCAGTACTGGAGCACCGCCTGGTATTCAAAAACAAAGACGGCAGGCAACATGCGCTCGCGGGCATCATCCAGAAAGAAATCGAACGCCTCGCCAAATTGAAAATAGCCTATTAGCATACATGAGGGGAAGCAGCAATACGAAGCGATACAGAGGGGCATATTTCCTGCCGGTATGCGGGCTGATACTCTGCTGTGCCCTGCAGGCTCAGGCCCAGTCCAAAGCCACGCAGAAAGCGGCTTTGCGCTACGAAATAGACGCCAAACGTATGGGCGTAGACCCCGGCTCTGAAGACGCCCTGCCCCGCTCCCGCGAATTCCTGCGCATAGACAGCACTTACTATGTCGGCTGGTTTTACGAAGGATTTTATAAGCTGAACCATGCGGCAGACTACCTGGGCTACAAGAACGCTATCCAGCCCCTGGAGCGCGCCCTGAATGTGCTGGAGCGCGACTATGCCAGGCAATTGAGTACCCGCACCAACGATATACAGGTGTACTATCCCGTATACAATTACCAGCTCGACTATTCGCGCATCGGGTATGCACTGCGCGAATGCTATGCCAATACCGACCAGCCGGAAAAAGTGGTAGCCCTGATGCGCCGTGCGCTGAAATGGCGTTTCCAGCGCGACCTGTACCTCGACCCCTACAACTACCTGGCCTGGACCACCCACCGTTATCGTTTTTACACCAACAAACAATACAGCTTCCTGAAAGGCTCTATTGAGGCGAACGAGCAACTGGCCATGCGCTACCTGGATACCAGCCTGCGCAATATAGCCCTCAACCGCAAATACAACCAGGGACTGTACCAACCGGGCTATGAAGTGGCCGACCGGCTGGGGGTTTACCATTACAAGTGCATCCTGTACAGCTATGCCTTCAATATCGATTCGGCCGAAAAATACTATGGCCTGATGCGGGCCAGCAATGCACTGCCGCACAATAACTATGCCAACTTTAAATCCGTCTGCGGCAATTTCCGCGAAGCGGAAAAGGAATACGAAATCGCATCGGGGCAGGACAATGGCGACAAAAGACTGCAGGAATGGGCCTACTACACCAGTATACTCGACATCGGCAAAGGGCAGCCACAGAAGGCCATCGCTCTTTGCCAGGCCATGATACAAGGCTACGGCTCCACTCCGGGCTTCGGATGGTACAATATAGCACTGGCCCGCAGCCTGGCTTACGACGGGCAGCTGGCAGCATCGGAAAAGGCGGCAGAAAAAGCAGCCAACTTCAAGGAAGTGCACATCGGCACTACCCTGGGGCAAAGTCATTATGATTTCAGCATACAGCTGCTGCGCCTGATCCAGAGCGAACAACGCATTGCCCTGCAAAAGTTTGAACACCGGAACTGGTGGTACAGCCCCCGGCAGCTGGGCAACATTGCCCAGCTGTCTGCGGAACGCCTGATGCAGCAATACCTGATCGTGAACCAGTTTGCCCAAAATCCCGAACGGGACCGTGTGGTCTATAAACTGTTCAGCACCGAAAGCACTGTGAGCTGGGATGAGGTCTGGTACCTGATCAAAGACTTCAGCACTGCTTTTTTTGTCCAGCGCTTTGAGCAGGAACTGAAGGAGAACAAAAGGAAGCCGGTCAATAAATACTTCAAGCTCTTCCTGGCCCGGCTGAAAACAAAGCAGGGAAAGTATAAAGAGGCAAAGGCATTGCTGAACGAGATCATACAAGACCCTACAACAGATGCCGAGTATGAAAAACTGCTGACCGCACGCTGCTTCCAATCCTTTGCAGAACTGGCAGACAAAGAAAACAACAAGAAGGAACTGGCGAAATGGAGCTACCAGCTGTTTAAGACCTATCCGCAGCTGATGCCTTTCTGCGGCCTGCAGGCCCCGCTCACTATAAAAGTATCCGGCAGTGACGAAAGTGTACTTCAGGCGTTCAACAACTGCAATTTTGACCTGAAAGCAGATCCGGCCCAATCGATGAAAGCCACCATAGCCTTCAGCAAAAGGGGGGATAAGAAGCTCATCACCTATAGTGTCAGCGATGCTGCAGGGCGCCCCGTAGTGCCTTCGCAGCACTTTACCTACAAGGCCGGCGATCAGGCCGGTATAGAGCTTGCTTACCGCATTTGCGGGGTAGGAACGAAGCCAGATGAAGCCAAGGAAAAAAAATGATATAAATAAATAAAATAATAATTCTACGTTTTTCTGTATTTTTCTATGAAAAAATGCAAATGTGGCATAGTTTTGGATGCATTTTAGCCTGGATGCCGAA
>JAEUVW010000109.1 GCA_016786525.1 Chitinophagaceae bacterium | reverse complement strand
CGATGACGAGTTGTTTCATTGCTGTATGTTATTGGGTTAACTGTGGTTGGCTTCCTGTTCACCACAAAGTACACAAAGGTAAAACGGCGAAGGACACAAAAAGTCTGTTGACACAACCTTACCCACCCCTACCCCTCCCGGGAGGGAAACGCTCCGAATGCACTTATTATCTTATCAATACGGGAAATGCTTCGCACAATTATGCCCTGGGCTGGAATGCACTATAAATCAGCCATTAAACTCTTTGCCTTCATTGAAGGTATTGAAGCCCCTATCGCCGGCTTCCGCTTTGTGGCACGGCCGAGCCGGAGGGCTGGGATTAACGATACAACCACAAAGGACACAAAGAGAAAACCACGGAAGGACACAAAAGTTCTGTTGGGACAAAAGCCCTTATCGCCGGCTTCCGCTTCGTGGCATGGCCGAGCCGGAGGGCTGGGATTAACGATACAACCACAAAGGCGCAAAGAGAAAACCAAGAAGGACACAAAGAGTAAGTTAGCGCAAACCTTACCCACCCCTATCCCCTCCCGGGAGGGGATAGGAATAATTGATACTACTCAAGTTTTCATTCCGGTACAAGTGCAGCTGCAGATGCCCTACTATGTAAATAATGGAGCACAGTATAGATTCCTCGTTCCTCGGAATGACGGCGTGTGATGAGTTGGATTGTAGCGCTGCATCAAAGATTCAGGTCTCAACAACAGGCAGAATATCTTACACGCATCTGTCATGCCGACAGCGGAGGCATCTCTACACCTGCGTACCCCGGCTGTCCCTCAATACTAATAAATGTACTTTGGCGATTCCTCGTTCCTGGAATAGAGGCTGGATTGCAGCAAAGCTTACTCCCCGTAAAAAGCAACGATTTCCTGGCCTTCGCTGTTGCGCATGCCCCTGTTCATACCCGTAGAGTTGTACGAAAAACAGGATTCGCCTAACGCGTTCACTGCAATCAGGCCACCTTCGCCACCCATTTTCTTCAGTTTGTCTTTCACCACCAGGTCGCAGGCAGCAGACAGGGACAGGCCCTTGTATTCGATCAGGCAGGAAATATCGTGCGCCACGGCAGCCCTGAGGAAATATTCTCCATGACCGGTGCAGGAGATCGCACAGGTCGCATTGTTGGCATAGGTACCGGCGCCTACTACCGGGCTGTCGCCGATACGGCCGAAGCGTTTGTTGGTCATACCGCCGGTGGAGGTACCGGCTGCGATATTACCCTGCGCATCGCAGGCTGCGGCGCCTACGGTGCCGAATTTATGATCGGTATTCGGAGCAACCCCTTTCAGGTTGTCCGCTTTATGGTCGAGCTGGTAGAAATTGCTGTCGCGGATCTCGATCCATTGCTCATAACGTTCTTTGTTGAAAAAATAATCGTCGGGGGCGGATTCCAGGCCCTGCTGCAAGGCAAAATCGCCTGCGCCGGAACCACTGAGGAACACGTGCCCGGAATGCAGCATCACTTCATTGGCCAGGCGGATCGGGTTCTTGATATTCCGCACCCCCGCTACCGCACCGGCACCCAGGTCTTTTCCGTCCATAATGCAGGCATCCATTTCGTGCAGGCCTTTTTTGGTGAACACTGCTCCCCTGCCCGCATTGAACAAAGGGTTATCTTCCATAGCCACGATGGCGGCAATGACGGCATCCGTAGCAGCACCACCCTGGCGCAGGATCCCGTATCCCTGGTCCAGGGCATATTTCAGCCCTTCTGTATAATCTTTCTCCTGCTGATCGGTCAGCATGCCTTTATAAATATTGCCTGCGCCTCCGTGTATGATGAGTGTGGTTTGCTGCATGTGTATTGTTGAAAATTTGGATGAAATTAGAAAATGATGGCAAAAAATCAGCGGTTGATCAGCCGGAAAATTTGCTCATGGGTGCGAAGCCAGTTAAAATTCTGGATATTGAGCGAAAAGGCAATGCTTTTTAAAAAGCGGTCTTTTGCATACATCCCCGAAATATAGTCCTTGTAATCGCTGCTCATGAGCAGGGGTGCATAAACAGACAGGGCTTC
This sequence comes from Chitinophagaceae bacterium, assembly GCA_016786525.1. Classification (GTDB taxonomy): domain Bacteria; phylum Bacteroidota; class Bacteroidia; order Chitinophagales; family Chitinophagaceae; genus Rurimicrobium. Next base: position 11,485 of record JAEUVW010000109.1, on the reverse strand, counting down.
ACCGAACAGGTGCAGCTCAAAGCCCGCATTGAAAGAGACCTTGCTGCCTGAGGGATTCAACTGTGCCGCATCGGCAAAAGTGGCCGCATCGGCATAGATCCTTAAGGGCAATTTGCCCAGGGGCAGATCGGTCTTTACATTCAGTGCCAGCAACCAGTTGTCGGAGCGGCCCAGCACATTGGCGTAGAGATTGGTCGGAATCTTAAAGCCGCCTTCCTGCATCGATACCTGCTGCGACCCGAAGCCTTCATTTTTATTGCGGGCGAGATAAACACCATCGTACAGGTAATCGTTGACACCTGAATAAGTCGTATTCAGCCAATAACGGGAATTGCCTGTCGTCTTTGTACTGATGAACTTACCCGCATAAGCTCTCAGGTAAAAGGATTTGCCTTTTACATCGTAGTCTACCCTGGCGTTCGCCTCCAGGCCCAGCTTAATAAAACTCTCCCCGGCCTGTGCCTCCGCGCTGTACGAGAAGGGATGAAAAGCGCGTTTGTTGCGGTGCTCATAGCGCAACAGGAAATAGGTCTGCTGCCGCGCCGGCGCCAGCGAAGGGATATAGTTGCTGTCTGCCGGGTTTAGTGTGTATTGAAAATACTGTTCCTGTATGGTGTATTGCTTCAGCAACAGGCTTCGGGTTACCGGTGAATGGTTTTGCTTATCGCGGAACACCAATTCAAGCGAAGGAGCAATTTTAAGATAACGGGCAAATAAGGGATCGGGTACATTCGTGCGGGCCACACCCTGTGAAAAAGATTTGAGGTTCGCTTGCAAACGGATTTCTTTCAAAGCGCCTGCCGGATACCAGCTGTACGCAACAGCCGCCGCCCCGTTGAGCTGCTTGCTGCTGAAACTGTATAAGGGCGCAGCAGCATATTGAAACCGGTACTGGGGCCAGCTCATGTTGTGCAGCAACAGGCCCAGGCCAAAGCCATCGTAGGTATTGTACCCGGCAGCAGGCAGCAGGTAGATTTTATTCTTTACGGAACGGTTCAGGCCGACCAACGGATTTAAACGCAGGCCGCCACGATGAAACAAGCCCTGGCGGCGGTATTCATTATTCGCCAGTTTAAAATCCGGGGCAACGGAACTGATCCTCACTTTGTCCCAATCATATTGTGCGGGTACGCTGAGCTGTGTCGTTCCGCTGAATGGAGCAGACCAGATTTCCTGCACAGTGCTGTCCGCTGCCAAGACCTGGATTGCGGCAGGAGCAGCGAAACCGCTTTTGTTCTTAATGGTAACCTGAAAGCTGTCTTTGCGCCTTCGGACATCCTTGAGTTTGAAATCAATTTTGCGTTCTGTTGCCAGCGCGCCGTCAAAAAACCAATCCAGGTTTTTAGGGGTATGTGCCTGCATCAAGGCTTTAAGATCTTCGGGGTACGGATGCCGGAACTTCCATTGGGTGAAATAGCCCTGCATAGCCAGGCGAAAATTGTCCCTGCCCATGTAAGCTTCCAGCCATTCCATCAGGTGTGCTGATTTGACGTAAACGTCAGCGCCATAGTTTCCCGGCCTGAATGACGCTGCTGCAGCAGCTGCGGCCTGGTCTTCGTTCATTGCAGCAAGCTGGTAGTACAACACATCTTCCAGCGCTGCGCCCAGCTCCTTGCCGCTACCGGAATCTGTGCGGTGCTCATAAAAACTATTGATGCCTTCGTCCATCCAGGGATGCAGGCGCTCATTGCTGCCCAACAGGCCATAAAACCAGTTGTGCCCCGCTTCGTGGATCAATACGGAGGGCAATACGGAAGCTGCGGCGCGGTCGATAACGGTTATGGTGGGGTATTCCATACCACCACCTGCACTCATGTCGCCTTCTACAGCCTTCAACGTTGCATAGGGATATGCACCCACAGCTGTCCCATAGCTGTTGATCGTCTTTTTGAGTACAGCGGTCGCGCTATCCCATTGCTTTTGGTGCCGGGGTAAAAAAGCGGTTGTGATCTTTGTCAGGCCCTCATTTCCCGGACCGGATACAGTATCCTGCCGGACGATCCAGCGCTTGTCGGCAAACCAGGCAAAATCATGCACATTGTGTTCCAGGTAACGTACGGTCTTGAGTGCAGTGCTGCTGGCCGGAAAACCCTTCCGGTACAGGGTATCGGCCGGAAAGGGTAAGCGGGCAAGACTATCCATCCGCAGGTTTTCCGCCTCCGTACCGCAATTTCCGGTAGCGGTCAGTACGTAGTTTTCGGGCAGGGTAATGCTGACGTCATAGTTCCCGAACTCGCTGTAAAATTCGCCCTGGTCCAGGTAGGGCATCGGGTGCCAGCCTTTATGGTCGTACACAGCAGGCTTCGGAAACCACTGGCTGATGAAATAAGCCTGGCCGCTGTGCCCCAGGCGGGAGAACACTTTCGGGATCTTTACCCGGAAAGGGGTCTCTATGGTCACAGAGCGGCCCGGCGGCAGGGGTTTGGGCAATTGCAGGCGGATCACATCAATATTCCTGCCATCGTCGAAAAATGCAGCCCGTTCATCGTCTATATAAAAACTCAGGCTGTCGATGTATCCTTTGTCTTCAGCAGGCGAAAAGTAAAAATCCTTTTTACCGGCCTGTACCATTTGTTCGCAAAATGCGGTACGGTCATTTTTATACGCATTGGGCCAGAGATGCATATAGATAAAGGTCAGGGTATCCGGTGCGTTATTGGTGTACACCAATTTTTCATACCCCCTGAGCATATGCCTGAGGTCATCCAGGCTGACGGAGATCGTGGTAGCCGTATGCTGCTGCCAATAAGCCTTTGCAGGCATTACGGCCAGGAGGTAAACGAACAGGAACACCGGGCGCATCGGCATCACTATTTACCGGCCCATACCTGGGCCAGGTGCACACAGATAGAGACGGCCAGGTTCATATCCTGCACACTCACATATTCCTGCTTGGAGTGGATACCCATTTCGCCGGTAAAAATATTCGGACAGGGCATGCCCATAAAAGACAAGCGGGAACCGTCTGTACCGCCGCGGATACTGATCTGCTCCGCCTGCAGCCCCGCGCGCTTATAAGCCTCTTCTGCGTGGGCCATTACCTGCGGATGGTGTACCAATATCTCTTTCATATTGCGGTATTGCTCCTGTACGCTCATGTCAAAAGAAGAACCGGGGAAGGCAGCCACGGCCTCAGCGGCCAGTGTTTTCAGCCGCTCTTCATGCACCGCAAGCTGCGCTGTTTCAAAATCGCGAACGATAAAGCTTACTTTGGCCTGCTCCAGCTCTCCGGATACGGATACCGGATGTACAAAGCCTTCGCTGCCGGAAGTGCTTTCGGGGCACCATTCGCCCAGCGGCAATTTACTCAGGAACAAGCCTGCTACTTTCATGGCATTCACCATCTTGCCTTTGGCATAACCGGGGTGGGCACTGATACCGTTAAAGGTGACGACCGCAGCATCCGCGCTGAAGTTTTCTCCTTCAAGATGCCCGCGTTCACCACCATCCAGCGTGTAACCGAAGTCTGCACCCAGGCGCTTCATATCTACCGCATTTACGCCTCGGCCTACTTCTTCGTCCGGGGTAAACAATATCCTGATCTTGCCATGGGGGACTTCCGGGTGCGCCAGCAGGTATTGCGCCAGGTCCATGATGATGGCCACACCGGCCTTGTCGTCGGCGCCCAGCAGTGTTGTACCCGAAGCGGTAATGATATCGTCTCCTATTCTTTGTTTGAGGTAAGGATGTTTGTCGGTAGTGATGACCACTGAGGGGTCATCCGGCAAAGTGATGGGTGCTCCGTCGTAGTTGCGGTGCAGTATGGGCTTTACCCCTGCACCACTGCAATCCGGGGCGGTGTCTACGTGTGCACAGAAACAGATCACCGGTACTTGCTCATTTATTGTCGCGGGTATCGTGGCATACACATAGCCATGCTCATCGAGTTCTGCATCATGGATACCGATCGCATGCAATTCCTCTACCAGTACACGGCTCAGGTCTTTTTGCTTTTCTGTGCTGGGTTGTGTGGGTGAAGAAGGGTCGCTTTGCGTATCGATCTGCACATAGCGCATCAGGCGCTCTGCGGTACTGTGTTGGTAATTCTGTATAGCCATAACTCAAAAAATGATTGAAGGATTATTTATTGCAGGTCGACTTTTTTCACTTCGTCCCAGCTGGTATTCTTATAACTGTCCCAAAGCATCCACAGCAGGATAGAAGACAGGATCATAAAGACAATCTTCATCCACCAGAGCCAGGGGGTCACTGTGGTCCAATAATGGCCGAAACCCAGGCCCATCGGCACGACCATGATGAAGATCGTCTTCAGCACACGGTTGCCTTTTTCGTTCATCTGCTCCATGGCAGAAAAGGGTAACCTGCGGTGCGCCACGCGCATAATGCACAGGCCGAACAGGGTGATGTTCACAAAGGCCAAGGCAATATCCAGCAGCTTTGAAAAACCCCAGACATAGAGCACAAAGCAGCTGACCAGCAGGAACATGGGCACGAAGTATTTCACCCATATTCCCTTAAAGGCTCCTTCCATGACCATGCCCGGCCGTGCCACAGGGCTGCTGTAGTAAATCCAGGAAGCTTTGTACTGTTCGCTGTACACCAGCATGGACAGCAATTGCAGCACCACGAAAGAAGTCATGTACAACAGCAATACATAGATGGAAGTCTCGGGCATATCTGCCCAGATCTGTGCCAGGGGCTTGCGGCTTTGCGTGGTGATGTAGAAAAAGTAAACGGGCACATAAGCAAATGTGGGATACACACGCATCTTAAAATTGCGGCTCCTGTCGGTCTGCAGCCAGGCGATGCTGAATCCTGCTTTGGCCAATGGATTGCGCGTGAGCAGGTTGGCCAGTTTCAGGTAAAAGGTCCCTTCGGCACTGCGGGATCCTTTTACTTTTTGTACCGGTGCGGCCGGGGTTTCATCCACCACATCGATACTGCCGATGCGTTTGGCGAAGCTGGGCGACAGGTAACACACAGTCAGCCACATCAGCAGCAAAGGCCCGGCAACAGCCAGGATACTGATCCATTTGGTAGAGCTCCAGATCAGGTCCGGCTCTATCCAGCTCCAGGATGCCGCCAGCCAATAGGTGGGTGTATATACTGCCCAGGGATAGGCGCTATGCTGCAATTGCTGGAAACCTTCTTCTGAAACAGCCCGGGGCAACAGGTACACGCAGGCGAAAAACAGGATGGAAAAAGCGATCTGGAAATAATTGATAATGTCTTTGAACTTACCGGGTTTGGAAAAGCGCAATACCAGCAAATAAGCACCGTTGACCAGGAACAGGGCAATGATGGTGAGCAGGATGATGGCAAAAGGAAACCATAAGGCCGCTTTCCAGCCTTCCAGCAAACCAAAAGTGATCCAGCCCGCTAGGGACATCGGCAATACAATGCGGAACAGGTAAATGAACATATGCAGCAGGCGCGACAACAATAGCGTCCGCTCATTCACAGGCCGGGGCAGCAAAATGGTCTTGTCCCGGGTATCGAACAACACGGTTGAAAAATCAGTGATCAGCATCACGCTCAGCATGACCAGGAAAACAGAAAAGTACAGCCACAGGCCCATAAAGCGATCGTCGAGATGCAGGGGGAAGGTGTACATAAAACCGATGAGCATGGACAGGAACACGCTGAGTGCCGTCATAAAGCGGACCGGCTTTTTCTTTTTGGTCTGCTGCCGGCCCATGGCAATCGGGCGGCGGTCGTCCAGCATCAGTTTTACTTTGAGGATGGCTTTCAGGTGCCCTACATCGGCGCCCATCCCTTTCCACAGGGCTTTGGGCAGCAGGATCAGGAAGAGTAACAATTTATTCATCGGGCTTAGTTGTTGGAACGCATGGCCTGGGCAATATTGCCTGCGGTTTCGTTCAGGTTTTCCGTGCTGGTCATTTGCGCAAAAATGGTTTCCAGCGAATGGCTGCTGCCATCGCGCAGGGCTTCGATCGTATCGTTTGCAATGATGCTGCCTTTATTGATCAGCACGATCTTGTCGGATACCTTCTCCACCACATCCATCATATGGGAACAATAGAAGATGGTCTTACCTTCCTGCTTCAATACCTGTATCAGTTCTTTAACCACGATGACGGCATTGGCATCCAGGCCGCTCATGGGCTCGTCGAGGATGACAATGGAAGGATTGTGCAGGATACCGGCTGTCAGCAGCACTTTCTGGCGCATCCCTTTCGAAAAACTGTCCATGCGCTGGTTCATATTATCCAGCAGGCCGAAAGATTGCAGGATCCTGGTGGCCCTTTCTGTCACCAGGTTGTCGGGTATGTTGTACAAAGCCCCTACGAAATGCAGGTACTCGTTAGGCGTCAGCAGATCGTACAGGTCCGCCAGCTCGGGCACATAGCCGATCATCTGCTTCAGCCCAAGGATATCTTCTTTGATATCCCTGCCGTTGACCAGTACCGTGCCGGTATAGTCCTGGATCACACCGGTGAGTATCTTCACCGTGGTCGACTTACCGGCGCCGTTCGGCCCGATATAGCCGATCACCTGGCCCGGGTAAATATCCAGGTTTACATTATTCAATACAGTCTTTTCCCCGTATTGTTTGGATACATTCTGTATGGAAAGCAACGGCTGCATAGTCAGTTTCTTGATTTCTTTTAAATTAAATAAAGGTAAGCAGTACCTGCACCATACCGATCATGAATCCCAGTATCGCACCGATTATTTCCACGAAGCGAAATTCCTTGTGCATAATGGCAACGAGGATTTCCTCCAGTTTATCTGAAGAAAAAGCCGACACTTTCTGAACAACCATCTGCTCGATATCGATCTTGCTGCTGAGGCTATCCGCATACTGCCGCATCAGTTCGGGCAACATCACATCGATCTCTTCCATCAGCCCTTCCTTGATCGGAGCCAGGGTGCTGGTACTGACGAACATGGACAAAACAGGCATTTTTTGTGTCAGCTTATGCTCCAGGAAATGATCGATATGATCGCTGATGTACGGACGCACGTCGTTTAACTGGGATGGATCGGCTATCCGTTTTGCGATATCGTCGAAGTGCAACAACTCTGAAGCCACAAGCACTCCCAGCTTTTGCGCAAATTTTTTCTGGCCCTTGGGGAAGATGCCCTGTACGGTCATACCCAATATTTTCTTAGGCTCTTTGGGGTGAAACAGCATTTTGATCGCGATCCAATTGGTGAACCAGCCGATAAATGCAGAAATAAAGGGAAGTAAGTAAATGGTATACGACATATTGGTTAGTTGGTAAACACAAAATTAAACAGTTATCCATTGCTGTTCCTGCAGACTTTGGACAGCAGCGATCGTTGCTGCACTCACATTATAAATCTGCGCAAAGGGGATCAGGGCCTGCCCTGCCCTCTCTTTGCCCTGCTGCAGGAGGCTGAACTGGCGCGCATGCCCTTTGTCCTGCACCGAAGAGGCAGAAGAAAAACCTTTGAATCCATACCCACTCAGGCGCTTCCAGTTCTCGAGCACAAGGGTCCGGCCCGCATGATAAACTTCTACCCGCTCCTTATCATAGGCCTTATGGCCGTTTGAAAAATAGTGGATGGCAGCCGTACTGCCATTGCTGAGCTTTAATAAAACAATAATATCTTCCTCACTTTCCTGCAAGGCAGTGGTGCAAACAGCCCTTACCGCTGCACCGGAAAGGAAACAGGCCAGGTCGATAAAATGGCATACTTCACCAATGATCCGGCCTCCGCTGATCTCTTTATCGTTCAACCAGCTATTGAGGGGTATTTTCCCGGCATTGACCGTGATGACGATATTGACAACCGCTTCAGGCCCGATGAGCTGCTTCATGCGCTGCGCCAGCGGGGCATGCCTGCGGTTGAAACCAATGTCAAGGGTACAGCCGGACGCTTCATAGGCCGCTTTAACATCATTCAATTCCCGGTACGATAAAGCCAGTGGCTTTTCCACGAAAACATTTTTACCGGCCTGTAAGGCACGGATGCACAGCCCGGCATGCGTGTTGTGCCGGGTTGTGATCGCCACAGTGCCGATACGCTCATCCTGCCAGAGCAACTCAAGGTCTGTGAGCGCCTGCGGGATCTGGTATTGCTTTGCGACCTGCGCCGCAGACAAACCGTTTTCACTGGCTATTGCAGCAATCGGCGTTCCTGCCTTCTTCATCAGCGGAACCAGCACTTTTGCGGTGAAATTGCCCGCACCGATAACGGCTACGGCATTTTCCGAAATGTGGGCATTCTCTTTTACCTGTATGCTGTGAGACAGCTTACTGCCCTGCTCATAGCAGAAAAGTGTGGCGATGTCCCCGGTCGGCGGATCGTAGGCCCGGGCATACCCGTCCAGGGGCAGGATACAGGTCTGCAGTGCCTGCGTGCGGAGCTGCCCTGCGGCCATAGCCTGCAATACTGCTTGGAAGTTTCTTTGTGCGGTCCAGCGGACAAAACCTATAGGATAGTCTACGCTTTTTTGTTCATATTGATACTCATAACGGCCGGGGCCATAAGAGCAGCTGACCTGGAAACTCAGCTCCTTCTCGTAGAAGTCTGCACGGTCCAGGTCCAGGTTCACTACACCGACAAGCACGATCCGGCCGCGTTTGCGGCTCATGTGCGCTGCATCTGCCAGGATACTGTCGTTCCGGGCAGCAGCAGTAATGAGTACGGCATCGGCACCCGCCCCTGTGTGTGTGATCACGAGCTCAGCCACCGGCTCACCATCAGCATTGCAGATGACTTGAGCACCCGCAGCCGAAGCCAGGGCGCATTTATGCCCGTCTGTGTCAATACCGATCACCCGGCAGCCATTTGCCAGCAGCAATTGTACTGCCAGCTGGCCGATCAGGCCCAGGCCAAACACCACTACTGTTTCCCCAAAGGAAGGCTGCAGCAGGCGGATACCCTGCAAAGCAATAGCGCCTACTACGGTAAACGCCGCGGTTTCATCGCTGACGGCATCCGGTATTCTGGCGCAAAGATGTTGCGGCACTTGTACGATTTCGGCATGGCTGCCATTAGAAGCCACGCGGTCTCCCGGCTTCAACCCGCTGACACCGGCCCCCACACTGATCACGACACCGGCATTCGAATAGCCCAGCGGGATCGGTTGATTCAATTTACTCCGCACCGCCTCCAGGGTCGGGATCAGGCCGTCTGTCTTTACTTTATCCAGCACAGCCTTTACCTGCTGCGGTTGTTGCCGTGCTTTATTCAGCCAGTTGGCCCTGCCAAAGCCGACCAGCATGCTTTCTGTGCCTTTGGAGACCAGGCTGTACACAGACCGTATGAGCACATGACCTTCTTTCACCATAGGTGCGGGTACTTCCACCAGGGCAGTTTCTCCGTTATTGAGGTGCTGAATGATCTGTTTCATAAACCGGGGTGCAGAGAGAAAAATAAACGCTTACAGGGCCGTATCTACGCCCGGTTTCTTTTTACCAAAGAACATTTTGAACAATACCGGTGCAGTAGTCACTACAACGAGACCGATGACGATTTTTTCAAAATTATGTTTTACCCAGGGAATTTCACCGAGGAAAAACCCGGCCAGGACCATACTGCTTACCCAAAGCAGGCTGCCGATCACATTGTACAGGAAGAATTTTTTACGATCCATGTCTACCACACCGGCTACGATGGGGGCAAAGGTGCGGACGATGGGCAGGAAACGCGCCAGGATGATCGCGCCACCGCCTTTCTTTTCATAAAAATCGTGTGCGTCTTTGATGTGTTTCTTCTTAAACAACCAGGTATCTTTTCTTTCGTAGATCAGGTGACCTGTCTTGTTGCCAAACCAATAGCCGACCGAATTACCGACGACTCCGGCAAAGGATATAAGAGCGATCCAGAAGGGCAGATTCAAAGCATTGCTGTCGAAGGGAGAAAGTGAATTGGCAATCATCAGGCCGGTCACAAACAGCAGTGAATCTCCGGGAAGGAAGAAACCGACAAATAAGCCTGTTTCGGCAAAGATGATCAATGCCACGAGGTACAAACCGCCATAAGCCGTCACCAGTGCTGCAAGCTTATCCGCATTCATTAGTTCTTTGAGCAATTCAATTAAATCTGACATAAGGGTATCTTAAAAAAGTTTGAAAACAGCGAAAATAGGTAAATTCAGTATTAGAATTACGCCGGCGGCAACTATTGGGTTTTATTTAAACACTACTTTTTCAGTGTATTGTGCATTGCCAATGTAAAAACGGAGATAATAGGTACCCCTGGCCAGGTGCTGCAGGTGCAAAACATGCGTATTCGGCCAGCTTTCGGAGCGGAGGCCGGTTTGCATCACCGTTTTCCCGCTTATATCGCTGAGCGACAATTCTGCAGTGGCGCCGATCAGGCCGGTCCATTGAAGGGTAAGGTCTCCGTTCGCAGAAGGAATGGGGAAGATATGCAGTAACTGGTCTGCCCTGGTCCAGTCCACCCGCTCCGTATTGGAATAGAATGTTTTCCCGTTGCTTGCAGTGCAGAACAAGCGGTAATATACCCGTTCCCCTTCGGCGATACCGGGTACATCTGTATACGTGTATTGCGCTCCGGGGGAACGCCGTGACGGAACAGCGGTGAGCACCGAAAAGTCGAGACTATCTGTTGAACGCTGCAGGGTATACTCCTTTACCGCCGTATCAATAAGGCTTTTCCAGCTGAGGCGGACGTCCTGTTCATTCATTTTTGTGGCCTTCAGCTGCACATACTCCGTGTTCAGGGGTAAGTTGCCGGTAATACCGCCGTCGTTGAGCCAGTACTCACCCAAGGCAGGCGCATGGAATTGTACATAATAACCGTTATCGTAAGGCACCCATTGCACGGTATGATAGGGCAGGAAGGTATAGGCTTCGCCGGCGCGGTTATTGGTCAGGCTGCTGTCTTCGTTGCTGTGGTCTGCAGGCGTATAGGCTGTGACACCCGAACGGTAGATATCCTCAGGCCGGGAGCAGGACATGCACGTGGTATCGCTCCAGACCTGCCTTACTTCTTCCTCGGTAATAAACAGGCGCAGATCTGCCTCTGTTTTGCTGTTGCCGGCCTGCTGCACCAGCCAGCTGCGCGGTGCCCTGTACTGGCGGCGCACCGGGTCGTTCAGGGCAATATGGCCAAAAGCGTCGGCACGTACCGAAGCGGCTAAAGCACCGGAGGGTTTAATAGCCGCCAGTATTTCCTGCTGATCCAGGAAATAAAACCAGGCGCTACCGGAGACAACGGTCCGGGCCTCACGTTGTGCCCCCGGCGACAAAACGGCTATACGCTGCTGCAGGTCGAAAATATGAATGTCGTCGATGGCGATACCGTCCAGGTTGGTCCCAACGTCTGATTTCAGCACAAAACGCAGTTTCAGCTGCGGCGCCCGCGGCAGGGCCACCGAAGCCACATGCCAGCGCGAAGCATCACCTGTCCAGGCCTGGTCCCTGTCATCATTATACCAGTTGGTCCCCGTGCCGGATGCTCCTAAGCGGCTCCAGCTCTGCTCATTGTCTGTGGAATACTCCAGGTAGGCAGCATCGCAGGGCTGATCGGTACAACGCTCTATTTCAAAAGCGGTACTGAA
>JAEUVW010000390.1 GCA_016786525.1 Chitinophagaceae bacterium | reverse complement strand
CCGGTGATCAGTTTCCTGCAAAATAAAAACCCGACCCTGGCGCACCTGATCTGTACGGGCAATTACCTGCCCGAAGCATCCAGGTTTGAGCAGATCAGCGACCTGGAGTGGGCTTTTGGCGCTATGGGTATACAGGATAAGGCACGGCACCTCGCTACCTTGTACCTCGAAGACCTGTCCGACCTGATCGTCGAAGCCGTTGACCCGCATTTCGGGTTCAGCCGCTATGCCGAACGCCTGAGCAGGAGCGCCCATACTTTTGACGGCCTGCAGCAGGAGCTGCAAAAGCCGGCCACTTATATCGACAGCATCACGCTCGAAATCCTCTCAGAACAGATAGAGCAGGCCAACCCGGACCTGGTGGCGATATCTGCCCCCTTCCCCGGAAATGTATACAGTGCCTTCCGCTGTGCACAATGGATCAGGCAACACAAACCGCAGGTGAAAGTATGCCTGGGCGGCGGTTTTGCCAATACCGAACTCCGCTCTGTAAGCGATACCCGCGTATTTGATTATTTTCACTTCATTACACTGGACGACGGGGAAGCCCCGATGCTGGCCCTGCTGCAATACCTGGAAGACAAGATACCCGCTGAACTGCTGAAGAGGACCTTCATGCTGGAAAAGGATAGTGTCTGTTATCACAACGGCTCCCTGTTGCCCGATGTGAAACAAAAAGATGTAGGGACCCCGGACTATAAGGGCCTGCCCCTGCAGCAGTACCTTTCGGTCATCGAGATCGCCAATCCCATGCACCGGCTCTGGAGCGACGGGCGCTGGAACAAGCTCACCCTGGCGCATGGCTGCTACTGGGGTAAATGCAGTTTCTGCGATATTTCACTCGACTATATACGCGTATACGAAGCCACATCGGCCAAAATACTGGTAGACCGCATCGAAACACTGATCGAGCAGACAGGGCACAACGGCTTTCACTTTGTCGATGAAGCGGCCCCTCCGGCCCTGATGCGGGAAGTGGCGCTGGAGATCCTGAGGCGCGGCCTTACCGTGATCTGGTGGACCAATATCCGTTTTGAAAAAAGCTTCACGGCCGACCTCTGCCGCCTGCTGGCCGCTTCGGGTTGCATTGCTGTGTCGGGGGGCTTGGAAGTGGCATCTGACCGCCTGCTGGCCCTGATGCAAAAAGGTGTGACCGTAACCCAGGTGGCCAAAGTCGCCGACAACTTTACAGAAGCCGGCATCATGGTGCATGCTTACCTGATGTACGGGTTCCCGACCCAAAGCGCACAGGAGACCGTTGATGCGCTGGAAGTAGTACGACAGTTGTTCCGGGACAATATCCTGCAGTCCGGCTACTGGCACCGCTTTGCGATGACCGCCCACAGCCCGGTAGGCCTGTACCCGGAACAATACAAAGTAAAAAAGGTAACAGAAGCCGTTGGCAGTTTTGCGAACAATGATATTGAACATACCGACCCTGAAGGGGCAGACCACGGGCTGTTCAGCGAAGGTCTGCGCAAATCCCTGTTCAACTACATGCACGGCATGTGCTTTGATTTTCCGCTGCAGGAATGGTTCGATTTTAAGATCCCCCGCACTACCCTGCCTGCGCAGTACATCGAGCACCAGCTCTCCCGCTACCAGGAGCGTACGATCAAGGATACAGACAAGGTAGTCTGGCTGGGAGCCCCGCCGGTACTGCATCAGGACCGGAAAGGCACAATACTGCAGCTGCATTCCGGCCGGGAAACCCTGAGGCTGCACCTGGAGCATCAAAAGGCCGTATGGCTGGCCGGTGTACTCTCCCGGTCGGCTGTCGGAAACGAGGCCTACCTGCTGTACGGGGCACTGGCTGCGGAATACGCAAAAGATGGACGGGGGGACTTTGAGCGATTCT
>JAEUVW010000270.1 GCA_016786525.1 Chitinophagaceae bacterium | reverse complement strand
GGTCAGCGGGCTGTTTGTATCGTCTTCAAAATATATTGAACACCGCATCGGGCACAAAAAGACCAATTACAGCAAGGAAGAATTTGAGCAGGCCATTGAGCTGACCGTAGGCCCCTCCGCAACCAAAGAAGAAGTGGATATATTCAAAGGCATCCTCAAATTCGGCAACATTACCGCCAAGCAGATCATGCGCACCCGCCTGGATGTGAGCGGCGTATCGGAAGACCTGAGCTTTGAGGCGATACAAAATTATGCTATGGAAATGGGCTACAGCCGCCTGCCTGTATATAAAGACAGCCTGGATAAGATCGTCGGTATCCTGAACACCAAAGATTTTTTACCGCACCTGGAAAACCCCGGCCTCGACTGGCATACCCTGATCCGGCCGGCTTATTTTGTACATGAAGGAAAAATGATTGAAGACCTGCTCAAAGAATTTCAGCAGAAGCGGATTCATTTTGCCATCGTGGTAGACGAATTCGGGGGAACCAGCGGTATCATCACCCTCGAAGACATCATGGAGGAGATCATCGGCGACATCAAAGATGAGTTTGATGAGGAGGACCTGAACTATAAAAAAATAGACAGCAACAATTACCTGATCGAAGGCAAAACCCTGATCAACGACGTATCGCGTATCATTGGGGTATCTCCCGACGAATTTGAAGAAGTACGCGGCGACAGCGATTCCCTTGCCGGTCTTATCCTCGAGATCTCCGGGCGTTTCCCGAAAACCGGCGATGTGATTTCGTACAAAAATTACGATTTTACCATAGTGGAGATCGAAAAGATGCGCATTGTACGCATCAAACTGACCATTAAGTAAGCTGCCGGCCTTATTTTCCCTAAGGCAAATCAATACTGCTTTTCCGCCCGAAAAGGCTTACTTTTGCAGCCAAATTGACAGCTAAATGGCAGGATTTACAGTAGCGATCGTGGGGCGGCCCAACGTGGGCAAATCAACTTTATTTAACCGTTTGCTTGAACAGAGAAAGGCAATCGTGGACGACCTGAGCGGCGTAACCCGCGACAGGCAATACGGTATTGCCGACTGGAACGGCAAAACGTTTAACGTGATCGATACCGGGGGCTTCGTGTCCCGAAGCGAAGACGTGTTCGAACGGGAGATCCGCAAACAGGTGCTGATCGCGTTGGACGAAGCAGATGTATTGCTGTTTGTCTGCGATACCGCTACCGGCATCACCAACCTCGACGACGACATGGCCGACCTGCTGCGCCGCAGTACCAAACCGGTATTGCTTGTTGTCAATAAGGTAGACAATGCCACCCGCCAGCTGGAAGCCACCGAATTCTATTCCATGGGCTTCGAAAAGGTATTCTTTGTATCGGCCATATCCGGCAGCGGTACCGGCGAATTGCTGGACGAAGTCGTTGCACAGATGCCCGAAGACGTAGAAATGGCCAACCCGAATGTAAAGCGGACCATCAAACGCGACAAAAGCCGTTCCGATGAAGAGCTGGAAAACGAATGGGAAAACGGGGATGAAGATTACAATGACAACTTCGACGATATTGACGAAGAGAACGAGATCATCGAAGCGGACGAGTATGTACCGAAAATAGCCATCATCGGCCAGCCGAACGCCGGCAAATCTACATTGCTGAATGCCCTTACCGGACAGGAAAGGACCATTGTCAGCAATATTCCCGGTACGACCAGGGACAGTATCCATACGCATTACAAATTGTTCGGCAAAGAGTTTATCCTGATCGATACCGCAGGGCTGCGCAAAAAGAAAAATGTGCATGAGGACCTGGAGTTTTATTCCGTCATCCGCGCGATCCGTGCGATGGACGAAGCAGACATCTGCCTGCTGGTCATCGATGCCCTGAACGGTATCACCATGCAGGACATCAATATCTTCAGCCTGGCCGCCCGCAAGGGTAAAGGCATCGTGATCCTGGTGAACAAATGGGATGCGTATGAAAAAGAAACCAACACTGCCCGCGACTACGAGAAAAAAATCAAGGAAAAAATAGCGCCCTTCAATGACGTACCGGTAGTATTTATTTCCGCTATGGATAAAACGCGGATCTACCAGGCCATGGAAAAAACGATCGAGGTGCACGACAATATGAAACGCCGGATCCAAACTTCCAAGCTGAATGAATTCCTGTTGAAAGAAATCCAGCGCTTCCCGCCGCCGATGTCGCGCGGGCATAATGTGAGCATCAAGTTTGTGCGCCAGCTGCCGACCAAATCGCCGTCTTTCGCGTGCTACGCCAATTACCCCGAAGCCCTGAGCAATGCGTACCGCAACTTTATTGAAAACAAACTGCGCAACCAATACAATTTTGCCGGCGTGCCTTTGCGTATTTATTTCAGGAAAAAATAGAGAGAAACGTTTATCGAACAGTAAAACAGAACGGTGTGAAAAGTAAAACGCTCAAAAAGAACAAAGTCAATATCATTACCCTCGGCTGCTCCAAAAACCTGGTGGACAGCGAGGTACTCAGCGGCCAGCTGGCCGCCAATGACATTGCTGTCGTTCATGAAAACACGAAGAAAGACCACAATATCGTGGTGGTGAATACCTGCGGCTTTATCGACAAAGCCAAGGAAGAAAGCATCAATACGATACTGGAACAGCTGGAGCTCAAAGAACAGGGCAAGCTGGACAAAGTATATGTGACCGGCTGCCTCAGCGAGCGCTACCGCGGCGACCTGGCCAAAGAAATCTCGGATGTGGACGCCTGGTTTGGCACGATGGAATTGCCCCTGATCCTGAAAGAACTGGAAGCCGATTACAAAACGGAGCTCATCGGCGAACGCCTGCTGGCAACCCCCAAGCACTATGCCTACCTGAAGATATCTGAAGGCTGCAACCGTACCTGCTCTTTCTGCGCCATCCCCCTGATGCGCGGCGGGCATGTCAGCAAAACGATCGAAGAAGTGATCGCCGAAGCGAAACGCCTGGTAAAAATGGGCGTGAAAGAGATCATGCTGATTGCCCAGGAACTGACTTACTACGGCCTTGACATTTATAAAAAACGGGCGCTGCCCGATCTGCTCAAACACCTGAGCGATATACCCGGCCTGCACTGGATACGCCTGCACTACGCTTACCCTTCCAAGTTTCCGCTGGAAATACTGGATGTGATGCGCGAGCGCGACAATATCTGCAATTACCTGGACATGCCCCTGCAGCACATTACCGACAATATGCTGAAGGCCATGAAACGCCAGATGGACAAACAGGAAATGCTGGACCTGCTGGATGCCGTGCGCGAACGTGTTCCGGGCATCTGCCTGCGCACGACGCTGATTGCCGGCTTCCCCGGGGAGACCAGGGATGATGTGGAAGAGGTAAAGCAATTCCTGGAGCAGCAACGCTTTGACCGTGTCGGTGTATTCACCTATTCGCATGAAGAAAATACCAGCGCCTACGAGCTGGTGGACAATATCCCTGCCGACGAGAAAGAACAACGTGCACAGGAGATCATGGAGGTGCAGCAGGAAATTTCTTATGAAAAAAACCAGGACCGTATCGGGCAAACCCTGAAAGTACTGGTCGATAAAAAAGAAAGCGGCCGCTACCTGGGTCGTACCGAGTTTGACAGCGTGGATGTGGACAATGAAGTGATCATCAATACACCCAAGCCTTTAAAGCCGGGAGATTTTGTAAACGTGAAGATCGAGAAAGCATACGACTTTGACCTGGAAGGGACTGTGGTTGCTTAGGCAATGTGGGCAATTAGGCAATTAGGCAATTAGGCAATTAGGTAATGTGGTTAATGTGGGCAATGTGACAAATATGCTTAATGTACTTAACGTGACGATAAATTTACATTAGAGGTGATTTCCCCTCCTGGGAGGGGTTAGGGTGGATTTGAGCGGCAATTAAAGAATTTGAGCTATGTGGACGAAGTGCGTCATGTGACGAGTGTTAATTTAGGGTGATTCCCTCTTGGAAGAGTTAGGGGTGGGTTGATGTGTGGGCAAAGTGGTTAAGGTGGAGAGAAATTTCTTAGAGGTGGCTTCCCCTCCTGGGAGGGGTTAGGGGTGGGTCTTCAGGCAATAAATAAAACAGTTTAAAGTCAATAGTATTACCATCTTCATACTTTCAAATCAACATACGATGCACAAAACAGCACTTATTGCAGGAATTATTTTCGCCGGGCTTGGCGTGGTCATCGGCGCTTTTGCCGCACACGGG
>JAEUVW010000225.1 GCA_016786525.1 Chitinophagaceae bacterium | reverse complement strand
ATTTTCGCTGCCCTGCTTTTGCTCCCTGCAAGCTATGCTGCAAACGCACAGGGGATCAACGGCATTCTCAATAAAGCTAAAAAAGCAGCCAGTGAAAGCGGCTCTATGAAAACCTCCCAATCTCCGGGTTCAACAAAGCAGCCTGTTTCGTCCAACCTGTTGGGCAACGAAGAGATTGCCAGCGGCCTGCGTGAAGCCCTGAAACTGGGTGCTCAGACGGCCACCAAAAATCTTTCCGCAACCAATGGTTTTTTTGGCAACCAGCTGATCAAGATCCTGATGCCTCCTGAAGTGGCCACCATCGAAGCCAAAATGCGCCAGTTCGGCATGGGCAATGTGGTCGATAAAGCGATCATGTCCATGAACCGCGCCGCAGAAGACGCATCCTCCCAGGCATTGCCCATACTGGTCAACACCATTACCTCCTTTACGATACAGGACGGCCTTGCGATCCTGAACGGGGGAGACAATGCTGCCACCAACCTGCTCAGAACCCGCACCACACCGCAGATTACTGCAGCTTTCCGTCCCGTTATCTCAAAATCCATGAGCAAATACAATGTGGAGCAGGCATGGACACAGGTATTTTCAACCTACAACTCATTGCCCATTATCAAGAACAAAGTCAATACCGACCTGACCGGCTACATCACTGAGCGTGCCCTGAGCGGCCTGTTTACGACCATCGGGCAGGAAGAAAAGAAAATCCGCCTCGACCCGATCAGCACCGGCAGCGATATTATTTCGCGGGTATTCGGTTCTAAACGCTAAATCAGCACCGTACTTCTATTGTAAATAATGCCTCCTTCCGGGGGCATTATTTTTTTGAAACCTGAGCAGGGGTTGTTTCGGTTTTTAGAAAATATCCCTATCTTCAACACCCCGATACTTTTACTTTTTATATTATGGATACACCCAACCCAACCCCGGCCGCTACAGATAATTTGAAACAATGGTGGAACGCAAAATCCTTTGAGGGTAAAGAGTTTTGCCAGCTCGACGATCACGGAGCACTGACGATTGCACCTTTTCCCGAAAAGGTCATATCGGTACTGAACCCCGTCACCGGCGATACGGTATTGCAGCACCTGGCAGAAAAGTACAAAGAGCTCAGCAGGCAAAGCGAAGAGCTGAAAAAAGAATGGGAAAATACAGAAGACAAAACAAAACTGATCTCCCGCCTATCCCGCCTGAAGGAACAGATCGGCCAGGCTAACGCCGTAGGCAACCTGCAGGCCCTGCTCGATACGATCGGGCAATTTGAAAAAGAGATCGACACCATTGTAGATCAGAACTATAAAGCCAAACAGGCCCTGCTGGCGGAAGCCGAAAGCCTGACGGTCACCAACAATAACTGGAAAGAGCTGACCCAGAAGTTCAGGGATATTACCGATCAATGGAAAGCAGTAGGCTTTGTCGATAAGAAAAGGAATGAAGCCCTCTGGGAAAAGCTTGAAACCGTAAAGAACAAGTTTTTTGAAGACAAACGGATACACCAGGAAGAAGTGGGCAATGAAATGCTGCAAAACCTGGACCTGAAAATGGAAATCGTAGAAAAAGCCGAGGCCCATGCCGGTTCAGAAAACTGGAAAGAAAGCACCGAAGTATTCAAGCAGCTGATGGAAGAATGGAAAAAAACCGGGCGTACCATCCAGGAAAAAAACGATGCGCTCTGGGAAAGATTCATTGCCGCCAAGAACAATTTTTACGACCGTAAAAAAGTGCATACGGACCAGATACGGGTACAGCAGGAAGAAAACTTTGCCAAAAAAGAAGCCATCGCACAAAAAGCTGAAGCGATGAAAGACAGCACCGACTGGGGCATTACCGCCCAGGCCTTTAACGAATTGTGGGAAGAATGGAAAAAAATAGGATCGGTGCCGGCAGAGCATACCAATACCCTGTGGAACCGGTTCATCGCAGCCAAAGAGCATTTTTACCAGGCCAAACGCCAGCAGGCAGAATCGTTCAAAAACATGCTCAAAGAAAACCTGGCCCGGAAAACTGCCCTGATTGAGCGGGCAGAATCCATTAAAAACAGCAACGAATGGCACCAGTCCAGCGACGAGATGAACAACCTGCTGGACCAGTGGAAACAAATAGGCCCGGTCGGCAAAGAACACAGCGACACCCTCTGGGAAAAATTCATTTCTGCCCGCAAACATTTCTTCAACCGCAAAGACAAAGAGCGCCAGCGCAAAAAAGAACAATATGAACGGCACCGCGAAGTACAGAATATCCAGACCCGCAATCACCTGATCACACTGGAAAACGAAAGTGCGGACGAGCAGGCGCAGATCGAAGAATTTAAAGAAAGCCTGACCCAGATCACCGAGGGGCCGAAAGCGGAAGAATTGAAAGCGCACCTGACACAGCTCATTAAAGACATTGAGCAGCGCATCCAGAAAAGAGCCCGGAAAATAGAAGAGATCCGGGCACAGGTGAAACGCTTTGACCACCCGGCAGAGGAAAACACGGACGAGCAGGGCACGGATACCGTATCGGCAGAAACGCACTAAACCAGGCTTATGAAATATTTGTTCTGCCTCTTATGGCTTTCCTTATGTTGCCGGTATGCAGTAGCCCAGGGCTACAGGCTGGAAGGCAGCGAGCTGCGCTTTGAGCAGGAGCTCACTTTCAAAAAAGGCAGCGCCGAGCTCAATACCGAAGACATTGCCGTACTGAAGGCCGTAAAGGAGTTCATGGACGAAAAAAAATATGTAAGCCTCCTGCGCATAGAAGGCAATGTACAGGGCAGCGACAATGACCAGCTGCTCAGCGAAAGACGGGCTATGGCAGCGGCACAATGGCTGGTACAGGCCGGTATCGGCTGCGAAAGGCTGCTGCCGGTAGGCTTCGGCAGCACCAAGCCTGCAGACAGGCGCAACAGGATCAGCTTCCAGATGGCATCCCTACGCGGAAAACTGATGGGCGGCATGCCGGCAGATGGCGGCGGCCGCATTGCCGGCGATCTCTGCAAGACCAAAACCGGCCGGTAAAAATTGGTACAGGCAGCTGAATTTCAATTACCTTTGACTCCGCATTACACAAGCATTTTATGAAGAAAAACATTGCCCTATTAGCAGGCGGATATTCCGGCGAATATGTGATCTCCCTGAAGACCGCGCAAACTATTGAGAAAAACCTGCCCGCAGCACAATACAATGTTTTCAAGATCATTATTACCAAAGAAGGCTGGTGGCATGAGCGGGACGGGCAGAAGACCGCTGTGGACAAGAATGATTTCAGCCTTACCCTTAACGGGGAGCACATCCGTTTCGATGCCGCATTTATAGCCATGCACGGCACCCCGGGCGAAGATGGCCGCATACAGGGCTACCTGGACATGATGGGTATACCCTACACCACCTGCAATACCATTGTCTCTGCACTGACGTTCAACAAGAGCAATTGCAATAAAGTAGTCAAAGATGCCAATATCGTCGGCATCTCAAACTCCGTTCTGGTGTTTAAAGACCAGCCTTATTCGATTGGCAGCATCCTGGACCAGCTGAAGCTGCCCGTATTCGTCAAACCTAACGAAAGCGGCTCCAGCCTTGGCGTCAGCAAAGTGACCAGCGTAGAAGCACTGATACCGGCTATTGAAAAAGCCTTTGCGGAAGACACCCAGGTACTGATAGAGGAATTTATCGAAGGGCGCGAACTGACGATCGGCGTGTATAAGATTGGCAACCGGATACAGGCGCTGCCCCCTACAGAAGTGATCCTGGGCAAAGCTGCCATCTTCGATTTCGAAGCAAAGTATATGCCCGGCGACACCAAAGAAGTCACACCGGCAAAACTGGATAAAACCATCAATGAGCAACTGGCCACCAAAGCACAGCAATTGTACCGCTACCTCAATTGCCGCGGCATTGTGCGGATGGATTTCATCCTGCAAAAAAATACGAACAAATTGTACTTCCTGGAGGTCAATACCATGCCGGGGCAAAGCGAGGCCAGCATCGTTCCCCAGCAACTGCGTTGTGCCGGTATCGAGCTGCAGGATTTTTACAGCGCGATACTCGAAGACACTTTAAACCAAACCAATGCAGCACAACCTGTTACCGGATAAAAAATAAGCATGGAGAAGACAGCAGCAAAAACAACAGACTTCAAAAACTCTTTTAAGCTCAACCTGTTGGCGATCATAGGGGTATGCATTGTACTCTATTTCCTGTTTTTTGCTATGTTGGGGCAGATCACCGGCCACGGCAAGGAAATGAAAGTGCCCAACATTGTAGGGCAAAGTTTAAAGGCCGGGAAAAACCAGTTGGAAAAAGTAGGTTTCGACATCCAGATCGACTCTGCATACGATCCTTCAAAAGCAGCTTTTATGATCCTGGGGCAGCAGCCTGAAGTCGGCGAAATCGTAAAGCCCGGCCGGACAATCTTCCTGACGGTCAATAAGGCTGAACCGCCCAAAACACCCATGCCCAACCTGAGCGGGCTCTCCCTGCGCAGCGCCGTCATGATCCTGAACAGTGCCAAACTGAAACTCGGCGATACCAGCTACCGTCCCGATATCGCACAGGGAGCAGTGCTGGATCAGCTCTACAATGGCAAAGTGATCCGCCCCGGCCAGATGATCCCGCAAGGCAGTATCATCAGCCTTGTCCTGGGCGACGGTCTCGGCAATACCGTATTCGATGTACCCGATATCGTAGGCCTTACCTACGCGGAAGCGGTAGCGATGCTGTCGGCCAACAACCTGCATTTTACCGCAGTGGCAGGCGATGAAATCACAGATACCGCATCCGCTATGGTCTACATGCAGATGCCCAGCGCCCTGAATGAGCTGGGTAATGCAAACCGGCTCAGGGAAGGTGACGAGATCGGCTTCTACTACAAACAGCATCCCGGGGAAGACGAATTCAATCATGGCCCGCAGGCAGGCGGTGTAAACGACACTACAGATATACCGGAATAATACAAGCAGATACAATATTGCCGGCGGGGCAGCGTTTTTTCAGGTATCTACCATAAAACATCATGAAAAATCCTATTAAAATATTTTGCGCCCTGTTTCTTTTGTCCTGCCCTTATACCGGGCGGGCGCAGGAAAATATTGCACCGCTGCAGTATCAGCCTGTTAGCCCCAGGCCGGAAAGCAGGGGCAGCCTGCTGCGCACAACAGCCTTGTCCCTGCCCTTTTTCGAGGATTTCAACCAGGCCGGGGCAGACCCGGACAGCACGAAATGGATCGGGCGCCAGGTGTATGTAAACAATACGATGGGCGTTAATGTGATCAGCCAGGGCGTCGCCACCTTCGATGCACTGAGCCAGTACGGTATCCCTTACGACCCTGTCAGTGCCACAGCCTTGCTGTATGCCGACAGCCTGAGCTCCAGGCAGATAGACCTGAGTGCCCATGTACCGGGCGACAGTATTTACCTGAGTTTTTTTTACCAGCCCGGCGGCAATGGCTTTACACCTGAACGCCCCGACTCACTGATGCTTTATTTTAAACCAAAGACCGGTATTGCCTGGAGAAAGGTGTGGAGCAAAAGCGATACGGCCCTGCAAAATTTCAGGCAGGTCATGATCCCTGTTACCGATACAGCCTACCTGCACAGCGGCTTCCAGTTCCGCTTTGTCAACAAAGCGTCGGTCGGCATCAACGACGATGTCTGGAACATCGATTATATCCGGCTCAATAGCGGCCGGAACCTGTTCGATACTGCGGTAAACGATGTGGCCTTTACCCGTACACCGGCCCCTATCCTGAAGGACTACACCTCTATGCCTTACCGCCAGTACCTCGCTGCCGCATCGGCAGAGCGGGCCTCCAACTTCAATACCGACATCAGGAACAACTTTCCTGTTACGCAGAATATAGCACGTTTCGGCTACGAGGCGACTCAATCCGGCACGGGCACTTCGCTGGGCTCAGGATCAGATGTCAACAGGAGCATCGGGGCTTACGGCAATTCAGACGTTACGTTTAGCACTTATGGCACTACCCCCGCGGCCGGCACTTATGAGCAAGTCGTTTTTGAAAACAAATATTACCTCGAATCTCCGGCAGGAGACGCCTATAAAGGCAATGATACCATAGTGGGCCGGCAGGTATTTGACAATTACCTGGCCTACGACGACGGTACGGCAGAGATGAGTTATTATCTGAACCTCTTCCCTACCCTGCCGGGGAAAATCGCGATCGAACATCACCTGAACCAGCCCGACACGCTGCGTGGCCTGGCCATCTATTTCGGCAGGCAGGTCCCGATGGCAACCTTCAAGTATTTTTCTATCGTCGTGTATAAAAATATTGCCTACGGCTCTTCGCCTGCAGACAATATCATCTACCAGATCGAAAACCAGCAGCCCGGTTATGTAGATACCGTCAATCATTTCTGGATCTATGCCTTCGACCGTCCGGTGCCCATGCCGGCCGGCACCTTCTATATCGGCACCACCCAGCCCGCGCTGAGCGGCAGTGATAGTCTTTATATCGGCCTGGACAGGAACCGCATAAGCGGCAATCATGCCTATTACAACGTTCTGAACGTCTGGAGCCCCTCGCTGGTGAGCGGGGCCCTGATGATGCGCCCCCTACTGGGTGAAGCGGTCAGGAGTACCCATATGGTCGAAGTGGCTTCCAGCGGGGAGCAACCGGCCCTCTTCCCCAATCCTGCCCGCGATATGCTGCACGTCAGCTGTCCCGGCACCCTCAGCGCTTTGCGCTTCCGCATCAAAAACATACTGGGGGTAAATGTGTCAAACGGCGCTATATTTGCAGACGATCCGCGTATTGACGTCCACGCGCTTCCGGCCGGAGCCTATACCATAGAATTCCAGGCAGAAGGCAGGCAATACCCGGCTCAGAAATTCATCAAACAATAAAAACACATGAAGGACATCTCCGTAAGCGAACTGAAACAACTAATGGACAGCAACAGCGACATTGCCTTGCTGGATGTAAGAGAACCCGACGAACACGCCGAATTTAATTTCGGGGGCCTGCTGTTTCCTTTGGGCAGGATCATGTCTTTCCAGCTTGAAGACATCGAAGACCTGAAAGACCGTGAAGTGTATGTCTACTGCCGTTCCGGCAAAAGGAGTATGCAGGCCTGTATGATCCTGGAGCAGGCCGGTTTCCAGCATGTCAACAATGTGACCGGCGGCGCCCTGGCCTGGCAGGAACAGATCGGCAAATAAACAAGACAATGAATACGCAACAAAAAGCCCGGGGTGTACACCCCGGGCTTTTTGTTGCCGCTATCTTAAAACAGCCTTCAGGGCATGTTTATCCCGCTTCTCCCCCTCTTCACCCCTTTTCTTTACCTATATCTTTACGATTGTTAAACTTACTGCGCAATTAAAAGTCTGACCAGGCTTACTAACCGATTTTAATCAAACATGAAATACACCCTTACTTTCTTGCTCCGGTGTACAGGGGCAATCATACTGCTCGCAGGGCTTACACACGCAGCAAATGCACAGAGCTTTAGCGTTTCCGGCACTATGGCAGACAGCAGCGACCAGGAGCCCATCCTTGGCGTTGCCGTTTTTCTGGTCAAAACAACAGACACTGCCGTGAAGTTTTCCGCAGCCAGCGATTTTGACGGCAGCTTCCTCGTAGAAAACGTACCTGCAGGCACTTATACCCTGAAGGCTTCTTACCTGAGTTTTGCCCCCTTCCAGAAAACCATACGGGTAAGCGATGCCGACCTGGCGCTGGGCACTTTAAACCTGATCCGGAAATCCAACTCCCTGAATACCGTAGTAGTAGCCGGTACACAAAACCGTTCCGAGCAGAGCGGGGATACCACGGCCTTCAATGCCGGTGCCTATAAAACCAACCCCGATGCCACAGCAGAAGACCTGCTGAACAAGATGCCCGGCGTCAGCACCTCCGGTGGCACCCTGAAAGTAAACGGGGAAGAAGTAAAAAAGATACTGGTAGACGGCAAACCTTTCTTTGGTGACGACCCCAATGCGGCCATCAAAAACCTGCCCTCCGATATTATCGACAAGATACAAGTGTTCGACAGGGCCAGCGACCAGTCGCAGTTTACCGGTTTTGACGACGGCAATAGTGAAAAAACCATCAACATCCAGACCAAAAAAGGAAGGAACAACGGCATGTTCGGCAAGATCACTGCAGGGTATGGCCTGGATGAGCAATCCAATGATGGACGGTATACCGTCGGCGGCAACCTGAACTTTTTCAACGGCGACCGCAGGGTGTCTATCGTGGGCATGTCCAACAACATCAACGAACAGAATTTCAGCACCGACGACCTGCTCGGCGTATCCTCGTCTTCCGGTAGTTCAGGCGGCAGCCGCGGAGGTAGCGGGCAGAGAGGCGGCGGCAACAACCGCGGCGGAGCAGGCGGTGGCGGTAACCCAGCGTCCAATTTCCTGGTCAGCCCGCAGGGGGGTATTACCCAGACGCAATCTGCCGGGATCAATTACAGCGACAACTGGGGCAAAAAACTGAAAGTATCCGGCAGTTACTTTTTCAACCGGGCCGAAAACAGGAACACAACCGACCTCACCCGTTCCTACCTGCTGCAAAATGAAGACAGCAGCCTGAAATATACCGAACAGGGCAATACCTTCAGCACCAACATCAACCACAGGCTGGCAGCCCGCCTGGAGTGGCGCCTGGACAGCAACAACGAGATCTTTATCATCCCCAGGCTGAGCTACCAGGATAACGAAAGTCAAAAAAGCCTGCTCGGTAACAACATCTTCAATGGCTCCATTCCCGGCAGCAGTTTGCAAAACAACACAAGCAACAGTACCGAGGGATACAACTTCTCCAATTCAGCATTGTTCCGCCACAAATTCCGGAAACAGGGCCGTACCCTTTCTTTCAACTTCGATACCCGGATCAACAACAAGACCGGCGACGGATCATTGTATTCGCAGAACGACTATATCGACTCTTCTTCCGTCACCGATCAACGCTCCGACCTTTCCAACCAGGGCACGACCTTCGGCGGAAGCCTGAACTACACAGAACCTTTGTCGAAAAAAACACAGCTGCAGTTCAACTACAGCCCCTCCTTTACGCACAACAGCTCCGACAAGGAAGCCTTCAACCGGGGAGCCGGCAACTATACCGACCTGGATACCAACTTCAGCAACAAGTTTGAAAACGACTATTCCTACCACAGGGGTGGCGCCGGCATCCGGTATAGCGGCAACAAATTCAACTTCAATACGACCCTCAATGTGCAGAGCGCAACCCTGGACGGGGAGCAATTCTATCCCAATCGACTGAGCATCAACAGGACCTTCAGCAATGTATTGCCTATGGCGATGCTGAACTATAAATTTACCAAAACAGAAAACCTCAGGATATTTTACCGCAGCAGCACCAATGCCCCGGACATTTCCCAGTTGCAAAACGTGATCGACAACAGCAACCCGCTGCAGCTCCGCGTCGGCAACCCCGCACTGGTACAGGACTATTCACACTCCGTCAACCTGCGCTACGGTCGTACCAACGGCACGAAAGGCAACGGCCTCTTCCTGTTTGCGAATGCGACCATGACCAACAACTACATCGGCAGCAGCACCACGGTACGGGAAGATGGCGTGCAGGTGACCATGCCGGTAAACCTGGACGGCCTGGTCCGCAGCAGCGCCTTCGCCACCTACAGCCTGCCCCTGAAAAAACTAAAAAGCAACCTGAACCTGAATACCGGTATCAATTATTCTCAATTACCCTCATTGATCAACAATATCCGGAACAAGACAAAGAACTCAGCATTGAACGGCGGCTTTGTACTCAGCAGCAATATCAGTGAAAATGTAGACTTTACCCTGGCGTACAATGGCGCCTACAATATAGCCAGCAGCAGCGCCCAGGCCCAGTCCAATTTCAACTATTACTCGCAAACAACCTCTTTGCGCCTGAACTGGATCTTCCTGAAAGGCTTTGTCTTCAACACCAACCTCAACCATTCGCTGTACAGCGGCCTGGGCGAAGGGTATGACCGCAGCTTCCTGCTCTGGAATGCTTCGCTGGGCTACAAATTCCTGAAAGACAAATCCCTGCAGGCCGATATCTATGCCTTCGACATCCTGAACCAGAACAACAGCATCAGCAGGACCATCAATGACTATTATGTTGAAGATTCGCGGACCACGGTATTGCAGCGCTTCGTGATGTTGCGCCTGACCTATACGCTGCGCGCCTTTAAGTCAGGCGCCAAAATGCCCGATGCAGAGAACAGGGATACAGATCCCGGCAGAAGAGGTTTCCCCGGCGGACCGGGTATGCCTCCTCCGGCTGGGCCGGGTGGTCCCGGAGGAGGGCCAGGCTTTGGAGGCCCCGGATTCTAGCAGGCATAAAAAAAGTGACCCTGGAAAGGGTCACTCTGAATTTTACTTCACTTCATCATCAAAAAAACAATCTTCTTTCTTTATTCCTGTA
>JAEUVW010000022.1 GCA_016786525.1 Chitinophagaceae bacterium | reverse complement strand
CAGCTGCTTCAGCATATCTTTCTGAGCCGGGTAGGAGCCGGGCGTTTCTTTCAGCCTGCTGTGCTGGGTAAATTCTTTCATGGTGCCGATCGTATTGCGGCCCAGCTTGCCGATGCGTTCGGCTACCTCGTCAATAGACTGTTCCAGCTCATTGTACTGGCCTTCAAACAATTTGTGCAATTCCATAAAGCTTTCACCCGAAACATTCCAGTGGAAGTTCCTGGTTTTGACATACAGTACCATCTGGTCGGATAGAATGGAAGTCAATAATGCTGCCGCTCTGTCCAGGTTTTTTTCTGAGATCCCGATTGACAATTTCATAGTTGCGTTTTTTATTGTTAGAGAAAATTGGTGTTTAGTTTCTGCGGTTGAATTCTTTAAACAGGAGTTCGTTCTGCTGTAGTTTTTTCCGCTTGTTGACCGTCTCTACCGTCAGTCTGGCCAGCAGGTAGCTGAGCGAAGATTCCGCACCCTGGTTCAGGTTGATGTAGTTTTCTTCCAGGCCGTCATAGCAGCCACCGGTACAGGGGTTATATATGATCTGGTTCAGGTGGTTGTTCCCCAGGAACCAGCTGAAGGCCAGGTCCATCTGATCCAGGTAGCTGCTTTCTTTAAAGACAGCGTAAAATTTTTCCAGCGCCATAATGGTATAGGCCACATCGATAGGTTGTTCTCCACCCCTGGTCAACGGAATGTTCCTGTGCTCTTTGTGCAGCCAGCCTTTGTTGGAAACGACCGAAATATTGTCCGGTGTAAAAATCCGGGACAGCAGGAAGTCGAAAGAAGCCCGGGCGATCTCTTTGTATACAGGCTTGCCGGTGGCCATCCAGGCGCAGAGCAGGGCTTCCGGCAGTATGCTGTTGGCATAGGTCATGTATTGTTCAAACCAGTGCCAGTTGGCATCATTTTCGTGCCGGTACATCTGCACCATACGGTTGGCCAGCTCGCGCAGCAGGAAATGGTCTTCAGTGATGCTGGCTTGCTTGTCCCGGTAGTAAATGCCTTTGATGACAAAAGCCATGGCCCTTGTGGAGTAGATTTTATGGGCATTTTTCAGCATGGCTTCAATCAGCCTGTTTGCTGTGGCCACAATATCGGCAGGCAGCTCATCACTGAGCGATAAAGTGTATCCCAGCGCCCATATGGCGCGGCCGGTGGCATCTTCCAGGTTATGCCGGCCATTTTCTTCCGTAAAGTCCTGCTGCATGTCTACATAGTTGAGCAGGCTGCCGTCTTCCTGCAGGCAATGGCCGATAAAGCCCAGGTAGCGCCTGATATAAGTCAGGTCCGACTCGTCTGCCGTAAGGCTGTAGTGCTTCCCGAACGCGATCAGCGCCCGTGCATTATCGTCCAGCGTATAGCCCGATTGCTCATCCGGCTGGTTGATACGGGCAAACTGTATGATGCCGAAGTCCGTACTCATTTCTTTGAGGTGTTGTAGGTTGATCTGCGGCAGGCGGTATTGCAGGTAGATCGGCCGGTTGCTCAGCCTGCAAAACAGGCGGGCATGGGCCAGGGCCGAGTTTTCCCAGGATGTGGCAGACATGGTATGGATCGCATTCAGGCTGAAGGTTCGGCGCAGCTCTTCATCGCCCAGCAGCTTGTTCACCGCGCTGCTGAGTTCTCCCGCATGGCCGAAACCGATGGTAATGCCCGCATGGTGCCGCAGTACTTCTATGGCATGGGGTATCGGCGTGGATACGATCGGGCAGCCACAGCTCATCGCATAGGAGAAAGTACCGCTTACCGCCTGGTTCGGGTCTTTGGAAGTAAATAGGTACACATCCGTCAGTTGCAGGTATTCCAGTAGCTCGGGCAGGGAAAGAAAGCGGTTTACGAAGCGTACATGGCCTTCCAGGCCCAGTTCCTGTACTTTTCGTTCCAGGCTTTCCCGGTATTGCTCGCCCTCGTGCTTTACAATATTGGGATGGGTCTTGCCCAGCACCAGGAAGAGTACGTCGGGGTGCTGATCTACGATAGCCGGCAAGGCGTCCAGGGTGGTCTCAATGCTCTTGCCGGCACTGAGCAATCCGAAAGTAGATAATACTTTGCGGCCTTCACATCCGTATTTGGCCTTCAGCACTTTTTCGGCGGTATGGCGTACCA
>JAEUVW010000120.1 GCA_016786525.1 Chitinophagaceae bacterium | reverse complement strand
AATATCAAGATTTGCTGCCGGGGTATTTAAATTTATGCCTACGTAAGGATTTGCTGCCGGCTGAAAATAAATAGAGCCTGCCGGAGTGGCGGCATACTGCCATTTTGAAACCGGCTTAAGAATCCAGTTACCATCTCCCCCAAGCACTGAATCCGCAGTACTCAGTCTTTTCCGAACCAGTTCTCCTGTACTGAGGGCTTCAATCACCATGCTTCCGGTTCCGGAGAGTGCACTGATCTTTGTTTTGCCCTGAACATCCAGTTCCACGGTAGCCTCTTTGCCAATACCTACTTTATCAGATAACAAAACGGGGCGTATCGCATCAGCTGCCGTTCGTAACCATAAATTATCGTCTCCGTTCAACCCTAATCCGCTAAATGATGTTGATGCGGTATTTACTCCTGAAACGGGTGTGGTTGGTGACGAGTTGCCAAAAAATGCAGTCCAGTCACTTGTTGGAGCAACTGTAAAAGCTGTCGCTGTAGGTACTAAAAAAAACAGTTCAGTGTTGGTGGTGACATTCCAGAATCGAACAATATTATTAACCCGTTCAATACGGAGCCGGTCACCCGGATTACAAGAGGCTCCGGTACCGGATGACTCATAATAATAGCAGCTACAGGGAGGATAATAGACACCTGTCGGGGCAAAAGGATTAAATGCCGTTCCATTCGCACCTATTGCTATGGTTCCGCTACCGCCGTCAACAAGATGAAACCCGACGATCAATGAACCCGGGTTGCTGGCGCTGGCAAAGCCAATATCATAATAGCCTGTAGCGCCGGGGTGAAGGACATTAAACTCAATATAACCATTCTTTGATACTCCTAGTTTCTGCGTTGAGTTGCCATAATGACCGAAGCTTGTAGTCCCGTTTGCACTGATTGCGGAGTTGGTATTGTTAATTGTAAATCTGGTAGGGGTTGTTGTTGTCCACTGCAACTTAACCTGCGCATGTAGGCTCAGACCACAAATCATGGTGAGCATAATAAAAAATAGTTTCTTCATTTTAGATGATTTTTATGGTTCAGGCAATTACGTATTGCTTTTACGCCCTACTTTTTTCTAAAGGTGTTCGGGTATTCCTTGCTGATCAGTGCTATAAATGTCTTTACTGAAAACAAAAAAAGGAGCACAGACTGCATAACTGTGCTCCTTAACGTAATAAGCGTGTATCTCAATTGGCATAAACAACCGGATCGCAGATCCCTATTCTTTATCGTCCGGGATGCCCTCCGGAACCTGCTTGCCGCAGGCAGGCATGCCGGGTAGCAGGATAAAGCTGCCAAACACAGGCGTCCGGAATAACCGGACCTTCCGTATGACCTGCTCCGGAACACTTATAACACCAGGCAACACGGATATTACTTTGTGCTGTTCTTTTTTAAAATAAAGAAATCCCTTTGTAGCCGGATAAAAAGCAATGCCCAACACTAAATGATATCCTTATGAAAAGAATCCTTGGCCTCAGCATCGGCTTACTGAGCTCTTCACTGGGCTTTGCCCAAAACTTCCTGAATGGCAGCTTTGAGCTCAATACGGCGTCAGACTGCCTTTTTAACATCTCTAACTCCAGCTATAATGCTACCCTGTCTCACGTAAAAGGCATCGGCACCAGGGAAACCCTGGATATCTTTTACGACGTAAAATGTCCGGAATTTGGCCTGGCCCAAGATGGCCATTATGTTTCAACGCTGGAAAATCCTGTTGACATATACATACCGACGGCGATTTCTTTAGAGCTCTCGTCAGCGCTTATTGCCGGTCGTTCCTATACCTTCTCCTATTATGATAAAAGCAAGACGGGCGGAGGGCCGATAGAATTGGGAGTCTCTGCGGATGATGCCAGCTTTGGTACGGTCATATACACCAGCCCCGGAGATGCCACAGACGATTGGACCAAAAGAACGGTCAGCTTTATCGCTCCTGTTTCCGGCAAGTATGTCACAGCACGGTATAAGGAGAATGAGGACAACTACATTATGATCGATCATTTTGCATTCGAAGGAGCAACTTCTGTAGAGGAGCCTGAGCACAATACACCCATATCCGTTTTCCCCAATCCTGCTTCCGGAGAACTAAACATTCGCCTGCAGCCCGGCATGGAACGTCCCGGTGTCGTAAGAATATTCAATCAGCTCGGACAGCTCTGTTCCGAAGCTGCTTTCAGCGACAAAATCAATTGTGCACCCCTATCCAAAGGAGTATATATACTAGAGCTGAAAACAGGAAGCCAATCTTATTTTACCCGGTTTTCGAAATGGTAGTAAAGCCCTTTTTCCCGGAGCATACCCTATACCAATTGTTCATGGCCTCCGCGATTTCCCAGTCACGGGCAGCACCACCCGCGGCCCTTCAGCTGCGCACCTGTTGCGCTATGCCTACGCAATGAGCTGGTTCAGCCGGCACACACGAACCAGAAGATCTGGTCTGCACACGAAACTTACCCGCTTGCAAGGGAAGCGTATTCCACCAATACGCTTCGCCAGGAGCAAAACACTAATTCCCTGATACCCTAGCGGTTAAAGTAGGGGTAAGGAAATCCTTTCCCTGTTTCGCAAAGGAATTTCAGGCTCCTGAAGAACAGCGCCCAATCGTAGCTGCAGGAGGCCACTTCATCCGAATAGGCTTGCCAGCCTTCATGGTGAAACACCAGCAGTGTTCCTTTGGCATGGGGCTCCAGCCTGAAACTCATCGTGGTACCGATCCAGTCTTCGAAGGCCTTCAGGCAGCGCCATTGTACATAACTGTAGGGTTGCAGGGCTTCTACCTTTAACTCTTTATAGTAATCCGGCCCGAAGGCAAAGCGTGACACGCTGCCCACTTCAGGTGTAGCCGTAGTATCTGGTGTCCACCAGCCCGCAAGGCCCTTTTGTGTGGTCAGCGCTTCATATACGATCTCTGCCGGTTTTTCGATCAGCAGGCGGTGGTGAATGCCCAAAGGCATTGCCATTCCTTCCGCAGGAGCATTTTCCGGCTGCTGGCCTCCGCCCGTTTCTTTGGGTGTAGGGCAGCCCTTGCCGGTCAGGATCAGCGCTTTCAGGCTGTCCTGTATATAGTGGGTCCAGGCATCGTGGCAAACCTGGTAGCATTCACAGGCCGGCACCAGGCCCTGGTGTGTAAAGCTCAGATGGGTACTCCCCTCTTTTTCGGAGATCTCAAAGACAATGCGGGTGTCCTTCCATTCGTTTTTGTCTTTGGTGAACTTAAAATGATTCTCCAGCACCTGCCAGATCACTTGCCTGCCGGCCTCCATCTCCGTGATCCTGATCCTGCACCGGTGCACATCCTGGTAATGGTAGGCAAACACATCATGAAGCCGGTTCGTTGACCCTTCAATATTTTCGGACCACCAGCCCCTTACCTGGTTAATGGCATCAAACACTTGCTGCGGCGTGGCCTCCACGCTAAAACCTGTTGTAAAATCCTGTTGTTTCATTATTTCTTTATTTACTTTTTTAAAAAAATGCCCGCTTTGCGGCGCTTTATTTTCTGCACCAAAAGTAGCAAGGGCCCATGACCCCGAGAGGGTGTAAAACGGACTTTGTCAGCGGTTGATTTGGACAATGGTCCTGTTTAACTTTGTAGGGCCAAAGGACTGGCCCAATTGAAACATGAAACACCTTACGATTTTAGTACCGGACGCCCAGACGGGGCCCAACACCTTATCCTGCATTGTAGGTGCCTATCATATATTTACCGAAGCCAACAACCATTATCAACGACAAAACAAAAACCCTGTTTTTACCATCGAACTGGCGGGTGTGTCGCCCCAGGCTGATTTTGTAAACGGGCTGCTGACTGTGATGCCCCAGAAGGACATTGCCACGCTGCAGCATACAGACCTGGTCATTATCCCCGCCATCAGGGCCGGGTTCAGCAAACCGGATAGCGGCAACCAGCTGCTGGTCAGCTGGATCAGGGAACAATACAAAACGGGGGCAGAACTGGCCAGCATGTGCAGCGGGGCGTATTTACTGGCGGCAACAGGATTGCTGGATCACAGGAATTGCTCTCTTCACTGGAATGCCGTGGATCATTTCAGAACCCTGTTTCCCAAAGTGATCCTGAAAGCAGAACAGCTGATCACAGACGAACAGGGCATTTATACGAATGGGGGCGGCTACTCTTTCCTGAACCTTATCCTCTACCTGGTAGAAAAGTTTTATGACCGGCAGACGGCAATTTACTGCTCCAAAGTTTTCCAGATAGAGATAGACCGCCATACCCAATCCAATTTTGCGATATTCAACGGGCAAAAAATGCATGATGATGAGCTGATCAAAAAAGCACAGGAGTACATCGAGCAGCACTTCCAGGACAAAATATCGTTCGAAGACCTTTCCCGGAAATTTGCGGTCGGCAGAAGGAACTTCGACAGGCGTTTTATCAAAGCTACCGGCAATACACCTGTGGTCTACTGGCAAAGGGTAAAAATAGAATCTGCCAAAAAACTGCTGGAGACAAGCCGCAAAACGGTAAACGAGGTCATGTACGAAGTGGGCTACACAGACATAAAGGCATTCCGCGAAGTATTCCGAAAGATATCCTGCCTGTCACCGACCGCCTATAAAGGCCGGTACAATAAAGGAAGTACAAGCGCCTGGCATCAGCACCAGGCGCCCCCCCCGAACACTGAGCGGTACTGATGCAGGGGCTTCAGGAAGCGTTATGCCTGGTCAAAGCCTAAACAATACCCAGCTGATGCAGGACATGGGCAACGATGTTGTCGCAGCGGCTGAGATGGAAGCAATAAACATGATCTTTCATATAGCCACCCAGGCTTTCCCGGAGCATTGTCTTCGCCCTGTTCAGGCGAACTTTGACGTTGGGCTCCCCGATGTCCAAAGCTTCGGAAGTCTGCCGTACCGACATTTCTTCTATTTCCCGCATCACGAAAACAAGGCGATACTTCTCCGGCAAGCGGGCGATGGCATCTTCCAGCAGCCTGCCGAGTTCTTTATTCGCTAATTCATTGGCCGGTGTACTCATCTGTATCAGGTCTTCGGGTGATCCAAATTGGGCAAGGATATGCCTGTTTTTCTGCTTTTGAGCGTAGCACCCGTTCAGCATGATCCGGGTGAGCCAGGTACCAAAGGAAGAG
>JAEUVW010000015.1 GCA_016786525.1 Chitinophagaceae bacterium | reverse complement strand
GGGCATGCGCCTCCACGTGGGCGCTGGACACCACGTTCATCGTGAGCTTGGTGAGGAAATAGGCGCCGCCGACCAGTTCCAGGTCGCTTGTTTTGCGCAGTTCTTCGGTCACCGTCAGCAGATCCACCGGCATACCCTTGTCAAAAAGGGCGCGAACCGCGGCATAGATCTTCTGGTGTGCATTTACATAGAAGCAATCGGGGCTTTGGATGATCTCCAGCACTTCGGCCATCTTGTCTTTTTCGAGCATGATGGCGCCCAAAACGGCTTCTTCCAGTTCATTGGCCTGCGGCGGTATCTTGCCGTACACCATAGAGCTGATGTCCGTCTTGTTCTTTCTTAAATTCCCAAAATCCTTTTTAATATTTACAGCCATTATTGTGTATTCGTGTCGTGTTGTTTGTTGTTTCAGTGGGTCTGCCCAGGGCGCGCAAAGTGCCGGATTTCGTATTAAAAAATTGTAAACAAATCGCCGGATTTTTCTGCGGGGCTGCTAAATTAGAAACAAAAGCGTCCCTGCCGAAATAAAAATTACTTTTAGTTTTGAGACTTGACGTAATGCTTTGTTAAGGTCAAATCCACATTTTTCAGATGGATATGCACATTCTTTACAAAAGATACACATTTTCGCTGAGCTGTGCACATTTTATACGGGGGAAACAGCCATTATACAGTGCGCATGCACATTGTGCTGTGGAAACATGTTTTTGTTAAAGCATTTTTCTATCCGGGTATCATTTCCTAAAAGCAAGGGTTATCTTTGGCAAAATTTTTGAGTTTCGATGACGATTTCTTATAATTGGTTGCAGCAATATTTACCGAAAACCCTTTCCGTTGATGAGCTGTCCCGTATCCTGACCTCTATAGGGCTGGAAGTAGAGGGAACAGAGCTGATCGAGCCTGTGAAAGGCGGTTTGAAAGGGCTGGTGATCGGCGAAGTGCTGAGTTGTGAACAACACCCCAATGCAGATAAACTGAAGAAGACAAGGGTAGACGTAGGCGGAGAACACCCATTGGCTATTGTTTGCGGTGCTGCCAACGTAGCGGCCGGGCAGAAAGTGGTTGTGGCAAGCGTAGGTTGTATGGTACATCCCACAAACGGTGCCTCATTTGAAATCAAAAAAGCAAAAATCAGGGGCGAAGAAAGCGAAGGCATGATCTGCGCCGAAGACGAGATCGGCCTGGGCGAAAGTCATGCCGGCATCATGGTCCTGCCGGCAGATGCCGTAGTGGGTACGCCGGCAGCTGTTTATTTCAACATCGGCCCTTCAGATACAGCCATTTATATAGGCCTGACCCCCAACCGCAGCGATGCGATGAGCCATATCGGTGTAGCGCGTGATGTCTGCGCATACCTCAGCCACCACGAAGGCAAAAAATACACGGTGAAGCTCCCGGAAACAAGCTTTGACTTTGCGGCTGTACCCGGCCAAAGGATCAAAGTGACCATAGACGAAAATGCCAGAGAGGCCTGCCTACGTTATGCCGGCCTCAGTATAGAAGGCGTTTCCGTAGGTCCTTCTCCTGAATGGCTGAAGGCTGCGCTGCAGACCATCGGCATCCGTTCGATCAACAACATCGTGGATGTGACGAACTTTGTATTGCACGAATTCGGGCAGCCCCTGCACGCTTTTGATGCAGACAAAATCGAAGGGCAAGAGATCCATGTGCGCTTCCTGCCGGAAGGCACAAAATTTACCACGCTCGATGATAAGGAGCGCTCGCTGTACGCCGAAGATCTGATGATCTGCGATGCTGCAAAAGGGCTATGCATTGCCGGTGTATTTGGCGGCAACAATAGTGGCGTGAGCGATCAGACCGGCAATATTTTCCTCGAGAGCGCTTATTTCTCCGGGGCCTCCGTACGCCGCACTTCGCTGCGTCACGGCTTGCGCACCGATGCCGCCACGCATTTTGAAAAATGTGTGGACATCAATAATGTATTGCCTGCGCTGAAAAGAGCGGCTGTCTTGATCGCTGAAGTATCCGGCGGTACCATTGCTTCTGCCGTACAGGATGTGTATCCGAAAGCGATAGAGCCGGTACGCGTCAGTACTACCTACCAGTATATCCAGACCCTGAGCGGCAAAGCCTATACGCCGGAGACGATCAAAGATATCCTCACCGCACTGCAGTTTGAAATAGAGTCGGAGCAGGTAGACGGCATTACAGTAAAAGTACCTTCCAATAAAAATGATGTGAGCCTGCCCGCAGACCTGGTGGAGGAGATCCTGCGCATCGATGGCCTGGACCAGATAGAGATCCCGTCGCGCCTGAACATCTCCCTGCTGAAACCTTTGCCTAATGACAGGACGCAACGCGAGACCATAGCGGAAACGCTCTGTGGCATGGGATTCCAGGAAATTGTGACCAACAGCATCACCAACAGTAAATACTACCCCGAAGCCACACCCATGGTGCGCATGATCAACAGCCTGACCAGTGAGCTGGATGTGCTGCGACCCTCTATGCTGGAGTGCGGGCTGGAAGTGATCCATTATAATGTGAACCGGAAAAACCAGGACCTTGCCCTGTTTGAGTTCGGCAATACGTACAGTACAGTTGGGGTAGGGCAATACACCGAATCGCCGGTGCTGGCCCTGTGGGTGTCCGGCGCCGTACGCCAGGCAGGATGGAGCCAGAAGGCAGAACCCGCGAACCTTTACTTTGTGAAATCGGTGATCGCGAACCTGCTGGCCGTTGCCGGCATCGATAAAGCCACAGCAAGCGTGGGCGCAGATGAGGTACTGGTCTGGAAATGGAAAAATGAGCAACTCTGTACCGCCATGAAGGCCGATGCTGCCAAGCTGAAAAGCTTTGATATCCGGCAGGATGTGTATTATGCAGAGATCAACTGGCAGTTGTGGCATAAAGCCATGCAGGCGAACAGGATCCGCTATACCGAAGTGCCGAAGTACCCGGCCGTACAACGTGACCTGGCACTGGTACTGGATAAGCATATCCTGTTTGAAGAAGTGCAGAAGGTAACCCGGCAACTGCAGTTGCCTTCATTAAAAACATTCGATCTCTTTGATGTGTTTGAAAGCGAGAAGCTCGGGGCAGATAAGAAATCCTATGCCCTGAATTTTACTTTCCAGCTCGCAGACCGTACCTTGACGGATGCTGAGATTGAAGAGCATATGCAACAATTAATTACCGCTTACCAGCATAAATTGCAAGCGCAGATCAGGTCGTAAAAGTCTGTGTCCTGCCTGATGCAGGATGCTCCTGTTGCAGCACGGCAATAAACTGGTCAAAAGAAAAATAAAAAAAACATACGGATGAAAGAATTGGAAATCCTGCACCAAAAGGTGGCCACCCTGGTTGAGAAGTATCAGCAATGCAAAGAGGAAAATACACAGCTGAAAGAGCAGCTGGAACGCAAAACGATTGAACTCGGGGAAGCGCATTTGCAGATCAATATTATGAAACCTGCACTGGATGAGGCTCAGGGAGCGTCGACAGAAAAAGTACACCTGCAGGGCCAGATTGACAAAGCGATTGACGATGTCAATAAAATCCTGACTATGCTGGATGGCGAAGGCTAAGTGTCATAGTATCCTGGCCGGTCTTTGCTGGAGTGTGGCGGCTGTATGGTTTGCAGCCTGCAATACTGCTGTGCGCAATCCCTGCCTGGAACCCACCGTGCCCAAACTCAATGTCGGTTGCTACCAGTACAGGGCCGGAGCCGTTACGGACACCCTGTTGCCCAATGCTGTATTTGTAAGCCTCGATATCGATTCGGCCCGCTATTGGTATTATGGTGCCGACAAGATCAATAAGTTTGCACTGGTGCTGTCGCCGCGCAGGGATACGGCTCGTTGGCTCTTGCAGGCAGATTCAGGTTTTTCGCAGATGGATACAATTACGTTTATCTACGAACGCAAGCTGAAATTTTACTCCAATGCCTGCGGCTATGGATATGATTTTTTATTGTCCCGCGTGCTTTCTTCCAGAAACAACCTGGATTCTGTCACTATTTTTACCAAAGAAGTCTCTACTAAAGCAGGTATCGAAAATGTCAAAATATTCTTTTAGCCTGCTCCTGTTCCTGCTGTCCTTTTCCTGTATCGCACAGGATCAGGATAGCCTTGCTGTGCCCGCAAAGGCAAGCGCCCCTGCTGCGGCACACCCGAAACAGCTGCGCTTCAGTTTTGACGTCGCAAGGATATTGATGAACAGACTTTCGGAGCAGAAAAGCAGCTACGAGGGAGGCCTGGATTATTACCTGAAAAATGAAACCTATTTTACGGCAGAGTTCGGCTCCGGAAATTCTGTTATTGACTACCCCGACCTGAAGTATAAAAGCAACAATATTTTTGTCAGGGCCGGTATCGATAAATCTCTTTTTGAGCGCCGGTATCCGCAGGACTGGGGTATGGGTTTTATCGGTTTTCGCTATGCTGTGGGCATGATCAACCGCAATGAGGCTGCCTACACCACCAACGACGGCCTGGGAGGGATTACCTCAGGGATCACCCCGGCGCATCGCTTTACAGCCCACTGGTTTGAACTGACCGGCGGTATGCGCGTGGAACTGTTCAAAAATACCTTTGCCGGCTGGAATGTGCGCTTCAAATTCCTATTGAACCAAAAAGCGATGGGTGAGCTGAAACCTGCTTATATCGCCGGCTATGGCGCCGGAGAAAAAGGTACGGCATTTGATTATAATTTCTATCTTGCTTTTGCATTGCGCTGGTCGGCAAAACACTAAGGGCTGCCCGTAAGTGTGCTCATCATTATCCTGATTTCTTGCTATGAAAGTGTTGATTATCCGTTTTTCCTCTATCGGGGATATCGTGCTCACTACTCCCGTAGTCCGCTGCCTGAAGCAGCAACAGCCGGGCCTGGAGCTTCATTACCTGACCAAAAAATCCTTCGCTCCCGTATTGGAGGCAAATCCGTATATCGACAAACTGCATCTGCTGGAAGACAACCTGCAGGCCGTGACCGATACCCTAAAGGCGGAATCCTTCGATTATGTAATCGACCTGCATAAAAACCTGCGGACGGCCAGGGTAAAGCAGGCATTGGCGGTGAAAAACGGTACTTTCCCGAAGCTGAATGTACAGAAATGGCTGTACGTCAACCTCAAAATCAATATCATGCCGGATAAAAGCATCGTGGAACGGTATTTTGAAGCAGTAAAACCTTTAGGAATCCACAATGACGGCCAGGGCCTGGATTACTTTATCCCGGAAAAAGACAAGACGGATCACAAGGATATCCCGATGAGCCATTGGGCGGGCTATGTGGGCTACGTGATCGGGGGCTCTTTTAATACAAAAAAGCTGCCGGTAGCGCAATGGCAGGAACTGTGCAGGCTTTCCCCGGTACCGGTGATTCTGATGGGAGGCCCTGAAGACAGGGAGGAGGCCGCAGAGATCGCTGCCCTGGACCCGGTAAAGATTTATAATTCCTGTGGAAAATTCAACATCAACGAGTCGGCAGACCTGGTACAGCATGCCAAACTGATCGTATCCAACGACACCGGGTTGATGCATGTGGCCGCAGCGTTCAAAAAACCGGTGGTATCGCTCTGGGGAAATACCACCCCGCAGATGGGTATGTTTCCCTACTACGGCTACAATAATTTAAAGCAAAATGTTGCGCCAAATTCTTTAATTGTGGAAAATAATAATATAAGTTGCAGGCCCTGTTCTAAGATCGGCTTTGACAAATGCCCTAAAAAGCACTTTAAATGCATGAAAGAATTGGATTTCAGTGCAATAGATATTTTTTTCCGAAACTTC
This sequence comes from Chitinophagaceae bacterium, assembly GCA_016786525.1. Classification (GTDB taxonomy): domain Bacteria; phylum Bacteroidota; class Bacteroidia; order Chitinophagales; family Chitinophagaceae; genus Rurimicrobium. The sequence goes on along the minus strand of JAEUVW010000015.1, from coordinate 4,088 downwards.
ATTTATAAAACCCAACCATCCCCCGTCAAATAGCGTCTCTGTATTCTGGAAGTGTTAATTTTTGCTTGAAGTTTTTTTTAACAAAAGTTGCATATCTGAGCCAGAAATAATAAATTTGTTAGCATTTGAAAAAATTTTAGCACAATGAAAAAACTGTACTGTAACCTATCCCTTTTCTTTTCCATTGTTTTCGTCTTGTTTTCAACGCAAAATGCGTTTGCAGACAGGGCGGCGGCAGGAGAGATCGCCTATAAATGGGTCAGTGATTCAACCTACCTCCTTACCTATTCTTTTTACAGGGACTGTAGCGGGGCTACATTGCAGCCGACGACTATAAATGTGTGCTATTCCAACAGTTGTAACCCCGATAACGGGAATGTTACCCTGCCTTTGAAGACCCCGCTGCTCAGCAACGGACAGGTCGTTCAGAGCGGATGGTGCGGTACGCCCAATACCGTTTGTAGCGGTGGTACCATGAAAGGGTACCGCAAATGGGTGTATGAAGGTACCGTGACGCTTCCTTCGCGCTGCGCCAACTGGCGTTTTGTCGTTTCAATCAGTGCCCGCAACCTGGGTATTACCAACATTACGGCCGGCGCTACTTCCGTATTGCACTCTGAAACCTCATTGAATAACCTTGATGTTACCCAATCTTCTTCCCCTACCTTTAACCTGGACCTGATCCAGTATATGTGTTCCGGTAGCCCTCAGTATTATAACTATTCCGGTGTGGACGCAGACGGCGATGTGCTGACCTATAGCCTGGTACAGCCTGCAACTGCTGCAGATAACCAAACAACCTGTACTTTCCCGCCAGCCCCCAGTTCTATTCCTTTCGGCGGCGTGGCTCCGGGTACTTCCCGGGCTACAGACCCTTTTGCAACTACCAATACTTTTAATCTCGATCCTACTACAGGTATCATGACCTTTACGCCTGATGCCGGTACCTTGCAGCAGGCACAACTGACGCTTCAGATAACCAAACGCAGGGGAACAAAGATCATCAGCCAGGTGACCCGAGATATCCAGTTCGTTATTTCCAACACCTGTGTTGCATATCCTTTCTCATTTGCTGTCAATAAAACAACATCGTCCAACGTGTTGTGGAGGCCTCCGACCGACACCGCTGAGGTATGCCCGGATTTCGGACACAGGATCTGCTTTACCTTATCTTCTATAGATCCTACTGTTACCATTACCAACATAACAGACAACCATACCACATTCTCACAAACTGCAGGTACCTCTGTTATGTCCGCTTACAGCGGCGTCGGAACCAACAACGTAAGTGCCTGCTTTGACTGGACGCCCAAAGAAGAAGATGGCGGAACAAGATTCCTGGTGATCAAAAGTGAAGTTTGCCGCCCCAATACACCAAAAGTGTACCGTATAGATACCATCAGGATCAACACGATCAGGAAAATCGGCATCAAAGCTACAGACACCTTTATCTGCCTGGGAGAAAGTACAAACCTTTGTATCGATCCTAAAGGTACCGGTCCCTGGAACTGGTGCGTCATTACCGGAGGTATTCCTGTTTGTACCGGTACACTGGGCCTTTCCCTGCTGGACGATACCTGTACTTCCTATACTCCTTCGTCAACTACTTATGTAATGGTGACGGATTCCAGCATCAGGAATACCTGCCAGCGGATAGAAAACCCGAGCTTTACGACAAACCAGAAAGAAATTAAAATTGTGGTGGTGAACCCCCGTATTGACGCCGGTCCCGATACTGTGATCTGTGCCTATAAAGGAACTACCCTGCAAATGAACGGAAACCTGATCAATCCGCAACCGGAGCTGACATACGCCTGGAAGTGGACCCTTGCTCCCGGTACCGGCAATGCCAGCGACTGGCTAAACGACACTACATTGGTGAACCCCTTGCTGACCATGCGCGATATCGATATAGACCTGGTACCGGACTCCCTGGAATTTTTCCTCGAAGTAGTGCCCACTCCCGGAGAGCGGTGTGTTAAATCAGATAGGGTAGTCGTCTACATCCTGAAAGGGTTTTATATCCTGACGGGAGACCAGTTATCCTCTTCTTCTACCGGCATGGGTTATAAAGGAAGACAAAAAGGAATAAGCGATACCGCCATCTGCGCGGGTGAGTCTATACTGCTGCAAGGCTGGGGCGACCCCGGATATCCCGATGTGTCCAGGCGTTATACATGGGTGTGGACTCCTGCTACGGGTGTTTCCGAACCCGATACATTCTATGGCGGCGCCATTACACTGACTCCGACCGGTACAATGACCTTTGCACTGACCGCCTCTAAAACCGGTTGCAGAGACAGTACAAAACTGGTCAACATTGTCGTTGAAGAGTCGCCTACAGTAGACGTAGGTCCGGACAGGGCTATCTGCTTCGGAGATACGGTGAACTTGTTTGCAGATATCGTTCCGGATCCCGATGGTTTCCCCAAACCTGAATATACTTACCGCTGGTGGCCCGGTGGCGCCCTGGCACGCCCTGATACCTTCTTTACCTATTTTACAGGGTACAGGTCAGAAAAAATATACTTTACTGCCTCCACCCCGGCCGGTTGTACGGGTATGGATAGCTTGTACGTCAGTGTAGAGCCCCGGTCTTTCCTGACCATCGGTAATGATACGGCCATTTGCCCCGGAGAAAAAGTGAAGATCAACGTTGCCGGAGACGCCCTGCTGCAGTCTGTTACCTGGAAGCCGGGTAATGCCAATATCGACTCAGTACATTCACTGACGCCGGTGGTGTCCCCTGCGTTTACCACAAGCTACGTTGTTACCGGCCTGGATAGTAACAGGTGTATTGACTCCGCTGTTTTGACGGTCACTGTTCATCCGAAAGCACTGATTTACCTGGAGGATAGTGTGACCATATACCCGGGCGATGTTTATCAGATCGAACCGGAAGGTAATAGTCTCTACTATACATGGTTCCCTCCGGTAGGCCTGGACTATACAAATATTGCCAACCCTAAAGCTTCTCCTTTGCTGAATACAATGTATAAGGTAAAAGCAATGACCGATGCAGGTTGTAGCGTAGAGGATTCGATTTACATATTTGTGGCACCGGATTCTTATATCGATATCCCCAATGCATTCGTACCGGGTAGAGGTACCGAGAATAATGTGTTCAAACCTGTGCACCTGGGTAACGCCTCTCTCAAATCTTTCAGCATCTTTAACCGCTGGGGTACAAAAGTTTTTGAGACGACAGATATCAACGAAGGATGGGACGGAAACTTTGGAGGTAAACCTCAGCCTCTGGGTGTATATGTTTATTTGCTTGAAGCGGTCACCGCCAAAGGTGTTCCTATTGTGAAACAAGGAAATGTAACCTTGGTAAGGTAATACCGGAATAAAAATAGTTTTATTCTACAAGTAGAAATTAATGAAGATGAATACAATGTTATCAGAAGCCAGGAGTTTTTTGAAAATAGGCTTTTTCGGAATCTTGCTCATGTTGTGCTGTTTTTCAGCCAGGGCTACTCACCTTGCGGCAGCAGATATGCACGTAGACTATGTACCTACTGCTGCAAGCCCCTATACTTACCGGGTTACCCTGAACGTGTATAAAGCCTGCGAAGGCGGGGCAACACTGGGAGACAGGGCAACCCTGTTCTGGGAATCTATTTCCGGCTGCCTGCCTGGTAACAACCTGGATATGGGCACTCCTCAGAAAGATACGCTGGACAAACTGTGCGATACCTTTAAGGCCATCAGCTCCTGCCGCCCCGATACCGGGGTTACGGACTACCCGGCCTTTATCCGTCACCAATGGGTACTGGTAGTAACACTGCCCGGCCCTTGCCCGGACTGGGTATTCTCCTGGAGAGAAGGTGCCCGTAATAACATTATCCGTAACATTAATGGCGGTAACCTGTATGTTGATGCGATGATCAACAACTCGAAGAAAGCGCGTGTGAACACCCCCCGCTATTCCGTTGATCCCATCCCTTATGTGTGCCTGAACTCCAGGGTGGCCTTTCCCAACGCCCCCAAAGACCCGGATTACGACAGTAAGGTGTCGGCCAATATGAACCCGAGTTATGACGGGCCCACACCTTATAATTATGCGACATACCGGACCGACCCAG
>JAEUVW010000008.1 GCA_016786525.1 Chitinophagaceae bacterium | reverse complement strand
TTAATGGTGTCCAGGCATCAAGCGGGGTTTACTATTACCTGGTCAAGGTGAAATTCAGACACTTTAGCGGAGAAGAGGTATATAAGGGAGATGTTACGCTTATCCGTTGACAATGGAAGAATAAATGATAGCCGGCTCTGGTAAACGAGTACAGGTAAGCCGAAGAACAGGACACGTGAAGCATTAAACGGATTAACTCCGAAACAATTTGAAGAATCTCTTTAGCTTGAATTGTTAGTTTAAAACCGGTCCTATTTTGGGAAGGGTTACACAATCACTGGAAATAAATAAATGATGTGTAGCTGGTTTTGAGGGCAAATATTGTTTTTGTTCTTTTTGCTGAAGCTCCGCAAACGCTGAAAACAACAAAACCCGGCTACCGTCGGGCTTCAATTTGATACAGAGAGAGCAGGGTTATTGCATGCTCCCCTGAAGGAGGGGCTTCAAAATCAATTAAATCACTCGTTGCGCTCGCTTTCATTTTTATTTTCTCCACAGCATAAAGCAAGCTTTGCATGCTCCTGAAAACAAAAATGCCGGCCCGGAAGGCTGGTTCATTTAATTGATTTTCAGCGGAGAGAGCGGGATGATCGCATGATCCCTGGATAGGGAAACTCATCAAATAGAAGCCGTTTGCTGCGTTCATTTTTTGTTGTTTTTGCTGAAGCTGTGGTTTCGCAAACGCTTAAAACAACAAAACCCGACTATCGTCGGGCTTCAATTTGCCGGCGGAGAGAGCGGGATGATTGCATGATCCCTGATGGGGGGGCAAAACAAAAGATACTACTCGCTGCGCTCGTTATTTTTTATTGCCCATTCGCTTTGCAAAGCAAGCTTTGCGCGCTCTGGAAAATAAAAAAACCCGGCCAAAGCCGGGCATTCATTGTTTTGGCGGAGAGAGAGGGATTCGAACCCCCGGACCTGTTACAGTCAGCGGTTTTCAAGACCGCCGCAATCGACCACTCTGCCATCTCTCCGCTGCAAAAGTAATCATCGGCAACGATTTACAAAATCTTTTTCCCGTTTTGTGCACATATTTTTCAGCGCTATGTTTTTTAACACTAAGCTTTACAGATTTCGTGGGAATTTTACATCTGTGACGACCTTCTTTACGTAACTATTTTTATGATGATCAAACAAGTTTTTCTTTCCATATTTGTGCTGCTGCAGCTCGTCGCCTGCGGGCAGAAATCACGGGTAGCCGAATCAACAACCTTCCAACAGATGAACCAAAACAACAGCAATGACAACAATGCACACAGCGCGGTGGCCACTTTCGGGGCAGGCTGTTTCTGGTGCACCGAAGCCCAATTCCAGCAACTCAAAGGAGTGTCCAGAGTCGTGTCCGGCTATATGGGGGGCAGTACGAAAAATCCTTCCTATAAAGAAGTCTGTACCGGCAGTACCGGCCATGCGGAAGTGACGAATGTGTATTACGACCCATCGGTGATCTCTTTCGATGAGCTGCTGGCCGCCTTCTTCGTCAGCCACGACCCCACGCAGCTGAACCGCCAGGGCAATGATATCGGTACGCAGTATCGTTCAGTGGTCTTTTACCACGATGCAGAGCAGAAGGAAAAGGCGGAAGGCTACATCAAAAAGCTGAATGAAGAAAAGGTGTACCCCAGCAACATCGTCACAGAGGTCAGCGCGGCCGACACTTTTTACGCAGCGGAAGATTATCACCAGAATTACTACAACCAGAACGGCTCCGAGCCTTATTGCCATTTTGTGATCCAGCCCAAGCTCGAAAAGTTCAAAAAGGTCTTTAAGGACAAACTAAAATAGCCTTAGAGCCGGTATTGCCTGATTTAACAAAACATCCTTTCGGGGATGTTTTTCGTTTGCCGGAATCCCGTTAGATTTGTTAGCGAAATCAAACTGTCCATACAGATGTCAACCAAACTGATTGCAGAAAGCGGGTCTACGAAGACAGACTGGGTGATCCTTAAAAAAGGTAAAACCGTCTCCCGTTTTAAAACAGAAGGGATCAATCCTTACCTGCAGAGTACGGCAGACATCATCGCCCGCCTGGAGGCGGAGTGTGCGACGGGTACCAAAGTAGACGAGGTCCATTTCTATGGCGCCGGTATCAATTCCAAAGGCAATAAGCAGATCGTCATTACGGCGCTGGAGTCTTTTTTTGAGACGCAGCAGGTATCAGTAGAAAGCGATATGCTGGCGGCAGCCAGGGGCCTGAGCAAAGACCAGAAGGGGATGATCTGTATCCTGGGCACCGGCAGCAATGCCTGTTACTACGACGGTAAAAAGGTGCGTGATCAGCTACCTTCCCTGGGTTATATCGCCGGCGATGAAGGCAGCGGCAACCATATGGGCAAGCGTATCCTGCAATACTATGCCTACAATACTTTTGATACGGAGCTGAAGAGCTATTTTGAACAGCATTTCGGCGACAATATGACCCTGATCATCGACAAACTGTACAAGCAGCCTTTCCCGAACCGTTACCTGGCCAGCCTGGTCTCCCTGCTGGCAGACAACCGCGGGCACTTTATGGTGGAAAACATTATTGAAGACTGTTTCAACGAGTTCTTTCACCAGCACCTGCTCA
>JAEUVW010000417.1 GCA_016786525.1 Chitinophagaceae bacterium | reverse complement strand
GCAGTATTTTAAGACATTGCGTATGGTGAAGGCCATAGAGATGATCCTGAAAACCAGGAAGCCCATCAGCGATATTGCTTTCCTCGTCGGTTATGATTCCATCGGCTCTTTCAGCAACGCGTTTTACCTGTTCACCCATTCCAGGCCTTCCGATTTCAGGAAGTCATAGGAAACCGGTTTCCGGCTATGTCCGGAATGAATCAATTATTGACTATTTAGGAATAATCTGCATTATTCCGGCGGCCTACTTTTACAGCAGTCAATGTGTATCGTATGGAACGCAAATACAAAGTGAGGTACAGCCTGTATTTTCTGGCCGGTTTGTCAATAGTGCCGGTCAGCGCACAGGCACAATCTGAAGTGTCCGGTACCACCGCCTTCCTGACATTCGGGGCATTTATCGCTTGCCTGATCACCTTCTTCTTCCTGCTCAGACTTCAGGCGGGTTCAGGAGACCAGGTGCCGGGTTCAAAACCGGAGCACAAAGGGAAACCAGCTCCGGATAGGCATCGACATATCCCATAGGCAAAGACACGGGGTGTTTTTCGCGGCACCTAAACGGACAGCATGGCATATAGCCGGCTGCAGTGCTCCGGCTCCCGGAATGCTCCATGAAAACTGCTCGTCACAGTCGAGCAGCCTGTATGCCTGATGCCCCTGGAGGCCACACACAGGTGTTCAGCATCGATCAGCACGGCCACGTCTTCAGTTTGGAGCACCGACTTCAGGTGTTCCGCAATCTGGATGGTCATCCGTTCCTGTACCTGCGGGCGTTTGGAATAATAATGGGTAATCCTGTTCAGTTTGGACAAACCGATCACCTCGCCCTTCGAAAGATAAGCGATATGTACCTTGCCGATGATGGGTACAAAATGATGTTCACAGTAAGAATATAGGGGTATATCCCGCTCCAGCACAATCTCCTTGTAGTTGAAGTTGTTCCGGAACAGGCTGACCGAGGGTTCATTCTGGGGATTCAGCCCCATGAAGGCCTCATGGACAAACATCTTTGCTACCCTGAGCGGTGTATCCCTGAGGCTGTCATCTTCTGTATCCAGGCCCAGCGCGCTCATGATTTCCCTGAAATGATAAGCAATAAGACGGACCTGTTCCCCTGTCGTCAGCAGGCTGTTTTCCTTGGTCAGGGTGTTTTCACTGCTGTGCTGCATCTGTTTATTATTTTTGATCCTTCAATTTGGTGAGCTGTGCTAAAGTATAGGCGCCAACAGCCATTACAAGGTCCCGCACTGCTACGTCAAAGTAATGGCCCCCTGCAAGCAATTGCAGCGCAATGCAGATCAGCCAGGCCATGACAATGTAGGCGCCGGTCAGCGGGCGAAGCAATACGGTCAGGCCCGCTATGATCTCGATTACCCCCACTATTTTCATAAAGACCAGGGGATCAAAAGGAAGCAGGCTGCCGTTATTGCCCAGGTAATCGGCCCAGTGGGTCAGCAGGTTGGTGAACTTGTCGAGGCCGGCTACAATGGGCACAATGCCGAAGGTGAGTTGTAAAGTCTGTTGTAATTGTCTAATCGTTGCCATAATCTGTTATTTTTGAGATACACTTTAGAGCGACAACTTCAGAAAAGGTTACAAAATTCAGAACATGAAACACGTGCAGATCATATTGTATGTCCGGGAGCAGGCACTGGCCCGGCAGTTTTACGAACAGCTTTTCCGCAGACCGGCAGACCTGGATGTACCGGGTATGACCGAGTTCGCTTTGTCCGCTTCCTGCAAACTGGGCCTGATGCCGAACAAGGGCATCGCAAAGATCCTGGGTGATAGAATGCCGCACCCGGACGAGGGTATGGGTATACCGCGCTGTGAGCTGTACCTGCTCGTAGACGATGCGGCAGAGGAGTACAGGCATGCGCTGAGCATCGGGGCAAAGCAGATCAGCCCTTTACAGGACCGGGACTGGGGAGATAAAGCCTGCTATTTTGCAGACCCTGACGGGCATGTGATCGCCTTTGCGGAAAAGATGGACTGATGGAGCGCCTTTGAAATAAATGCGTTGAAAACTGTAACCTTTGAAACGTTTCCTGATCTAAGAGCTATGGCAGGCCAGTCAAACCCGGCAGATCCTATACCGGACGAAGAATTGATTTCCAGGATACTGGCAGGAGAAAAACGCCTGTTTGAACCGCTTATACGGAAATACAACCAACGGCTGTACCGTATCGGTATATCCCTGCTCGGAAATGAAGCGGAGGCCGAAGACGCGATGCAAACGGCGTACATTAA
>JAEUVW010000381.1 GCA_016786525.1 Chitinophagaceae bacterium | reverse complement strand
CCGGTGCTGCAGGAGCAGCTTTTTTAACGGGTGCCGGTGCTGCTTTCTTTGCCGGTGCTTTTTTTACCGGTGCGGGTGCTGCTTTTTTGGCCGGCGCTTTTTTTACCGGAGCAGGAGCCGCTTTTTTAGCCGGTGCTTTTTTCACCGGTGCCGGAGCTGCCTTTTTAACGGGCGCTGCTTTTTTGGCCGGAGCTGCCACTACCTTTTTAGCCGCTTTGGCGGGAGCCGCTTTTTTAGCCGGAGCGGGAGCCGCTTTCTTAGCAGGTACGGCCTTTTTAGCAGGCGCTGCTTTTTTAACGGGTGCTGCTTTTTTGGCCGGGCTTACTGTTTTTTTAGCTGGCGCAGCTTTCTTTGTCGCAACTGTTTTTTGAACTGAAGACTTGGAAGCTGGTTTCTTTTTAGTGGCCATAGCTTATTTGGATGTTTTTAAAACTTGAATTGTAATAGGCGTTTCATTTATTTCAATCTCTACACCTGACGATATATTATCAGTAAATTCTATATTTTCTGCCTGAATTTCCGCGCAAATGTAGGAATAAAATTTAATAATACTGGCATTTAGTTGCTCGTTTTTTTCAATAACAACGTTAATTCGGTCTGTCAGGTCAAAACCGGCATCTTTCCTGATCTTTTGGATACGGTTCACCAGTTCACGGGCATTGCCTTCATCCTGCAGGTCTTCTGTGATGGTAATATCCAGGGCGACGGTCAGGGTATCTTTATTGGCCACTGACCAGCCGGGGATATCTTCCGCAATGATCTCCATATCCTCAGGGGCAAGCTGTACGGGGTCGCCATCTACGATAATGGTCAGGGATCTTTCTTTTTCCATCGTGCCGATCTGGTGCTGATCGAGATTATTGATGATGGCCGCTGCGGCTTTCATTTTTCCGCCCAGCTTAGCGCCCAGGGTTTTGAAGTTGGCTTTGGCTTTCTTTTTGATCACCCCTTCCGTATCCCTGATATAGTCGATATCCTTAACGTTTACTTCATTCTTGATCAGTTCTTCAACCCGTTTCAGTTGGGTTTCGATCTTATCGTCAAGCACCGGTATCATCAGTTTTTGCAAAGGCTGCCGTACTTTGATATTTACTTTTTTCCTGATGGACAATACCAGCGAAGAGGTGATCTGCGCCAGTTCCATGCGCTCTTCCAGGTCTGTATCGATGTAGCTTTCGTCGGCGATCGGATATTGTGCTAAATGAGCTGATTTTGAATTATTTCTGCCGGTTATTTGATTTAAATTATTAAACATCCAATCGGCAAAGAACGGAGAAATCGGGGCCATCAGCAGGCTGAGTTGCTCCAGGCATTCATACAGGGTTTGGTACGCGCAGATCTTGTCGTACTCGTACTCGCCTTTCCAGAAACGGCGGCGGCACAGGCGCACATACCAGTTGCTCAGTTGCTCGTCGAGGAATTGCTCCATGGCGCGACCGGCCTGCGTGGGCTCGTAGTCGTCCAGGTAGGCGCTACACTTTTTGATCAGGGTTTGCAGGCTGGAAAGGATCCAGCGGTCGATTTCCGGTCTTTCAGCAACCGGTATATAGGCTTCTGAGAAGGTGAACTTGTCTACATTGGCATACAGAGCGAAGAACTGGTAGGTATTATACAGTGTTCCAAAATACTTCCGTTGAACCTCCTTAATTCCTTCTAAATCAAATTTTAAGCTATCCCAAGGTGATGCGTTGGTGATCAGGTACCAGCGGGTGGCGTCTGCGCTGAAATGAGCGATGGTCTCGAAGGGGTCGACCACATTGCCCACGCGTTTGCTCATCTTGTTGCCGTTCTTATCCAGTACCAGGCCGTTAGCAATAACGGTTTTGTAGGCTACGCTGTCAAAAAGCATGACACCCAATGCGTGCAGGGTGTAAAACCATCCGCGGGTCTGGTCTACGCCTTCGGCGATAAAATCGGCCGGGAATGCTTTGTTGGCGTCCACATTGGCCTGGTTTTCAAAAGGGTAGTGCCACTGGGCGTAGGGCATGGCTCCGCTGTCGAACCATACATCGATCAGGTCCGGTTCGCGGCGCATGGGGTTCCCGCTGCTGTCGGCCAGGATAATGCCGTCTACGAATGGTTTGTGCAGGTCCAGGTTTTCTGTTGTTATAATTTGCTGTAAACCAAGTTTTTCGTTAGCGTACTTGATCTCGTTGTTTAATTCTTCGACAGAGCCGATGCATTTCATTTCCCCGCTTTCTTCGCTGACCCAGACCGGCAGGGGGGTGCCCCAATAGCGGCTGCGGCTCAGGTTCCAGTCCACCATATTTTCCAGCCAGTTGCCGAAGCGTCCTTCGCCGGTTGCTTTGGGTTTCCAGTTGATCGTTTTATTTAATTCGATCATGCGGTCCTTAACGGCAGTCGTGCGGATAAACCAAGCGTCCAGGGGGTAATACAGGATGGGTTTGTCCGTGCGCCAGCAATGCGGGTAGGTATGAGCGTATTTTTCAACTTTAAACGCTTGTCCTTTGGTTTTCAGACTAATAGCTATGTCTACATCAACTTCTTTATAGTTATCTTCGTCTTTGTAATTCTTTACATATCTGCCCGACAGTTCACCCAGTCCTTCCACGAAGCGGCCTTCCTTATCGACCATGACGAGGAAGCCGATGTTGTTTGCTTTCCCTACTTTATAGTCATCGGCGCCAAATGCGGGGGCAGTGTGTACGATACCGGTACCGTCTTCTGTGGTTACAAAATCGCCGGTAATGATGCGGAAGGGGTCTCCGCCGCTTAGCTGCGGCGTGTTGGCCTCATAAGGCAGCAGCTGTTCGTAGCGGCAGCCTTCCAGCTGTGCCCCTTTAAAGCTGCCGAGCAGGGTATAAGGAATGTTTTTGCCGTCATTGGCGTAAGCAGCAAAATCGGCATTTTCCTGTTCTGTCTTGAAGTATTTACCCAGTAGCTTTTGCGCCAGTACGACATTGCATACCTCGTGTGTATACGGGTTGATCGTCTTGACCAGCACATAATCGATATTCGGACCTACGGTCAGGCCCAGGTTGGAAGGCAGAGTCCAGGGCGTGGTGGTCCAGGCCATGAAATAGATTTTTTCCTCCTGGTCCGGCAGCAGATCAAACAAAAAGCAGCTTTTTTCATCCCTTTTTGCTGCAAACATCGCTACGATCGTCGTATCCTTTACTTCTTTATACGTTCCGGGCTGATTGACCTCATGGCTGCTGAGCCCTGTTCCCGCTGCAGGAGAGTAGGGCTGTATGCTGACACTTTTGTACAAATAGTCTTTTTTGTACAATTCTTTAAGTGCCCACCAGAGTGTTTCGATATATTTATTGTCAAAGGTGATATAAGGATCGTCCAGGTTGACCCAATAGCCCATTTTTTCTGTCAGCTCGTCCCATTTGTCCTTATAGCGCATCACGGCCTCGCGGCACTTTTGATTGTACTCGGCTACGCTGATCTTTTTTCCGATATCTTCTTTGGTGATCCCCAGTTCTTTTTCCACTCCGAGTTCCACGGGCAGGCCATGGGTATCCCCGCCGGCTTTTCTTTTTACCTGGAAGCCCTGCATGGTCTTGTAGCGGCAAACCAGGTCTTTCAGGGTCCGGGAGATCACATGGTGAATGCCCGGCATACCATTGGCACTGGGAGGGCCTTCGTAGAACACAAATGGGGCTGCACCTTCGCGCTGGCTGACACTTGCTTCAAAAAGATTGTTTTCTTTCCAGGTTTTTTGTATTTCCGCCTCTATCGAGGGCATGTTTAATTGCTTGTATTCGGGATATTTCATCGCTAAGATCCTTAATAAACGAGGCGCGAAGGTAGAAAGATCATTCGACAATTCATTATTTCTGCACGCACAGGCCTTCATTTTACCGATCTCTTTACAGGGCGGGCCCGGATGAATAGCCTTGCAATACGGCTCCGACAGTTCGTTAACAAGCCGTTTGCAAAAAAGCACAAGCCAAGCGAGTGTTTTTCTTCGGCCTGTCCCGGGAGCCAGCGGTAGTATTGTATTCTAATTCCTATACCAATGATCATGTCGCAATGTATGCTTATCGATGAACTGCACCGCTATGCCCCGTATGGCTTTACCGCTATATTCAAAATGTTTCACAATATACCCGAGCATGATGTGCTGGATATGTTTCGCGAAGCTAATGAGGAGGTGCTGGTCTGGGTAAGGAGCAAAACGCCCCTGCGTGAAAAGAAGATTGCCCGGCTGCTGGACCGGGTACTGCAGGAAAAAAGTCTCTCAATCCATTAAAATCAACCATAAAATGAACCAGAAACAGATTGTTGAAAAACTCAACACCTTATACTATGTCACCCAAAGCGTTTCCTTTGAGGAAGAAAAGGGCGGCTTGTTTATATTTTTCAGCCAGTACAAATCTATATTGGGGCAATGCAATAAGATGTACCCCAAAGAGCTTGCGATCAAGAAGATGCTGTTGAATACCTTTAGTATCCGCGATATGCTCAACGGGACAAAAGCTGCTGAAGCACAATATGCCTTGCAGGGCGAGATCAAAACCCTGATCAACTACCTGGCCAATATCGGGCAGGCGCAGGAGCACCTGGTCACGCCGCAGTTTTCAGATGGGGTCAAAATGAATGGAGAAAGCAGGGTTGTAATATAAAAGAGAATAATTTGCATTTTAAATTTATTTACTGTATTATTTTAAATATATAAATTTTCAAAAAAACGTGGAAATTTCCCTTGTTTAACACCGGGGTGGGGGCCTACCTTTGTACTATGGAGCGCTCCTTCTACGAATATGTATTTTTCTTTTTGCATGAAGCAAACGATTATGCCTTGCTGGCAAACATCGTGGCGCATGATCCTCATTTTCCAAAAGGGGAGTCTAAAGAGAATATGTACAAATACGCTTCCGAATCTTTTCTGTACCGCGGTCACAAACATATCCTGATCGAATTGTACACACGCTACCTCAGGGCGCTGAAAGGCGACCGCCTGAATGCTTTTTTCTGATCTTAGCGAGCCGCAGGGGGACAATAATTCTGAAATATGGACTGATACCCCAATAAAAAAAAGCTGTAAGATGACTTACAGCTTTTTACACACAAATATCTCTTGCTCTTATTTTTTAACAGGAGCCTGTACCGCCCTTTTCTTTTCTTTGATACGGGCGCTTTTACCGCTGCGTTCGCGCTGGTAGTACAATTTAGCCCTGCGTACACGACCTGATTTGTTCAGGACGATAGACTCAATGTTGGGAGAATACAATGGGAATACACGTTCAACACCGATACCGTCAGAAATTTTACGGACAGTGAATGTTTGTGTAAATGCTGTACCCTGGCGTTTGATCACATCACCTTTGAAAGACTGGATACGCTCTTTAGCGCCTTCAATGATCTTGTAGTTTACAGTTATATTATCACCTGATTTAAAGGCAGGGAAAGTTTTGTTTGCGGTCAATTGCTGGTGTACGAATACTGTAGCGTCCATTGTTACTAAATTTTAGGAATGCAAAAGTAGGGCTTTTCTGTCAATTGGCAAATTTATTTTTAATTAAATATTGTTGCCTGAAAAAGTAGCCTATTCTTCATGCTGCAACAGGTCCGGCCGGCGCTCTTCGGTACGTTTCAGGGCCTGCTCATAGCGCCAGGCTTCGACCTTTTTCGGGTCGCCGCACATCAGCACCTCCGGCACCTCCCAGCCCCTGAAATTGGCAGGGCGCGTGTACACCGGGTGCGAAAGCAGGTCGTCCTGGAAAGAGTCCGACAAGGCAGAAGTCTCGTCGTTCAGTACTCCTGGTATCAGGCGGCCTATGGAATCGACGAGCACCGCTGCGGCCAGTTCGCCCCCGCTCAGCACATAGTCGCCTATGGAGACCTCCATGGTAATATAATGGTCGCGTATGCGCTGGTCTATACCTTTATAATGCCCGCAGATAATCATCAGGTTTTGCTTCAGCGACAGGGTATTGGCGGCTTTCTGGTTCCAGGTAGGGCCGTCAGGCGTCATAAAGATGACCTCATCGTACGGCCTGTCTTTTTGCAGGGTTTCGATGGCGATGGCCAGTGGCTCCGGCATCATCACCATGCCTGCCCCGCCGCCAAACTGGTAGTCGTCTACCTGGGCATGTTTATAAGGTGTGTAATCGCGCAGGTTGTGCACCACCACTTCCAGCAAGCCTTTGGCCTGTGCCCGTTTCATAATAGAGTGGGCAAAAGGGCTGTTCAGCAGGTCGGGTACGACGGAGATAATGTCTATTCTCATTCGGGGAATGATTAATGTTGAATGGTTAATGCTTAATTCCTGCTGTTGGATTGAGCTGTTTTAACAATGGCGGTCAGTATTCGAATCAGTTCTTCCGACTTTCGGGTCAGTTCTTCAAATTTAAAATCAGTGAAGCCGGATGCTTTCAGTAATCTTAACCAATAGTTCGCCTCCCTGGCTTCTTTGCTGGCAATAGATATTTTGGCAATGAAATCTCTTTTGGACTGGCCAGCATCTGCTTCCTCTACGTTGGCACCGATGCTTGTTGCGGCCCGTAAAAATTGTTTGGACAGTACAAATTCATTTTTACTGAGCAGTAGTTTATAAAGTTGAATGGCCTCTAATGCAAATTCAAATGATTTGGTTTTTACCAGATTCTCCTTCATAATCTCCTCATTAAAAATTAACCATTAACCATTAAAAATTAACTGATTTTAATCTGTTTGCAGATGTTCGACGCAATTGCCGGTCCTTCATAGATAAAGCCGGTGTACACCTGTACCAATGAGGCTCCTGCATCCAGTTTTTCCTGTGCATCGGCAGCGGTAAAGATGCCTCCGGCTGCGATGATCCTGATGTTTCCTTTGCTTTTTTCGTGGATATACCGGATTACTTCTGTAGCGCGTTTGCGCAGGGGTTTGCCGCTCAGGCCGCCGGCCCCGATATCGCTTACCATTTGCGTATCGCTGTTCAGGTTGCTGCGGTCAATGGTGGTATTGGTAGCCACGATGCCTTGTATGCCGGTATCCTCTACCAGGCTGATGATATCGTCCAGTTGTTCGTTTGTCAGGTCGGGAGCGATCTTGAGCAGGATGGGCCTGTTTTTCCCTTTTGTTTTGTTGAGGTCCTGCAGGCGGTTCAGGATGCGCGTCAGGGGTTCTTTGTCCTGCAGGGCGCGCAGGCCGGGTGTATTGGGGCTGCTGACATTCACGACAAAATAGTCGACGACCTCGTACAGGGCCAGGAATGCTTTTTCATAATCATCGATGGCATTTTCATTCGGTGTATCCTTGTTCTTGCCGATATTGCCGCCCACGATGATCCGCTCATGCGGCCGGGCAAGCCGCTGTGCTGCTGCTGTTGCGCCTTCATTGTTAAAGCCCATGCGGTTGATGACGGCCTGGTCTGCCGGCAGGCGAAACAGGCGCGGCTTGGGATTGCCGGGCTGTGCCAGCGGGGTCACGGTGCCGATCTCTACAAAACCGAAACCCAGGCAGGATAGTTCATTGATCCAGCGGGCATCTTTATCGAAACCTGCAGCAAGCCCTACCGGGTTCGGGAAGCTAATGCCCCACAGGGTACGTTCCAGCGATTTGTCTTTATAGGAGAACATGCTGCGCATCAGTTTGCGCAGCAAAGGGTTGCGGTAAGCGGCCTGCAGCCTGGACATTGCCCAGTAATGCACTTCCTCCGGGTCGCGGCGGAACAGTATTTTGCGGATTAACGGGTACATAAGCCGCAAAGATAGCCGGATTTTTGATCGTGGAGGAAGGCAACGAGGTCCCTGGTTTAATTATATTTGTATCGATGACAAAATTCAGGGCGTTTGTTTTGATTCTGTTGCTGAGTCCATTGGTCGCAGGCCTGTACGGGGTTGTACACGATCAGTTGACTTTTGCTGTTTCTGCAGAGTACTACA
>JAEUVW010000199.1 GCA_016786525.1 Chitinophagaceae bacterium | reverse complement strand
GTCATTATGGACGAAAAAGCATGGCTGGGCCGGCCGGTAGAAACGTTTGAGCAGATCATCCGTACCATTGCCGGCTGAGCAGCACAACAGTATCCCGCCAAATATCCCGCCTTCCTGCCCCCAATGCCTTCATAAAATTTTAATACCTTCGCCACCTTTCAACTTTTATCTATTCAATCAAAAAGACAGATTTTCTGCAATGAAAAAATTGTTACTGACACTGGCCTCTTTCTTCCTGCTGCAGGGCGCCAGGGCCGACGAAGGGATGTGGATCCCCTCCCTGATCGGGAAAAACTACGAGGAAATGAAAAGGCTCGGCCTGAAACTGAGCAAAGAAGACCTCTACAGCATCAATCATTCCAGCCTCAAAGACGCTGTTGTTCAGTTTGGCGGTGGCTGTACCGGCGAAATGATCTCTCCCAAAGGCCTGCTGCTGACGAATCACCATTGCGGCTATGGGGCTATTGCAACACTGAGCAGTGTAGAAAAAAACTATCTCGACAATGGCTACTGGGCTAAAAGCCTGGGAGAAGAACTGCCCGCAGAAGGCATTACCGCCTTATTCCTGCAGGAGATCGTAGATGTGACCAACGCCATGAACAGGGCTGTGGGCAATGCCAAAGGCGACAAGGCGAACAAACTGCGCGAAGAAGCCATCAAAACAATCGAAAAAGAAGAAAGTAAAAATGGCAAGCTCGTAGCCAATGTCAAAGAATATTTTAATGGCAACCAATACCTGCTGCTGATCTATAAAAGGTATACTGACGTACGTTTTGTAGCAGCTCCCCCAAAATCCCTGGGCAAATTCGGGGGGGATACGGACAACTGGATGTGGCCCCGCCATACCTCCGACTTCTCTATCTTCCGCGTGTATGCCGACGCCAACAATGAGCCTGCTGCATACGCTGCCGGCAATGTGCCGTACCAGCCCAAAAAATTCCTGCCCGTTTCCATCAAAGGCAACCAGGAAAAAGACTATGCGATGATCCTGGGTTATCCTGGCCGCACCAACCGTTATGAAGTATCTTATGGCATCGACCTGGCGCTGAAAGAGATCAACCCATCCATAGTAGATATCCGGACCAAACGCCTGGAGATCATGAAACGCCATATGGACGCAGACAAATCGGTGTACCTGAAGCAAACATCACGCTATGCCGGTATTGCCAACTACTGGAAATACTTCATCGGTCAGAGCGAACAGCTGAAACGCCTGAATGTAGTGGATCAAAAGAAAGCACAGGAGCGTGCCTTTACCAAATGGTCTGTAAAGAACAATGAAGGGTACAATGAGCTGATGAGCGATTTTGCGGGTATGTATGCCGATTACAAACCGTATGCAAAACATGCGGTATACTATTCCGAAGCCTTCCGTGCCACTACCCTGGCCCGTATCGCTGCAGCAGTCGTGCCGTTGGAGAAAGCCCTGGCCGCCAATGCCGGAAAAGACTCGGTAAACAAATATGTAAAACAGTTGCAGGCAACCTTTAAAGCCAACATGAAGGACTACGACGAGTCAACAGACAAAGAGCTTTTTGCCGAAATGACCAAGATGTACTACAACGATGTTCCGAAAAGCCAGCATCCGGACATCTTCCAGCGCGTGATCTTTAAAAAATACGGCAGCGACAACCTGGACAAAACCTTTGCCGCCTATGCCGATGATGTATACCGGAAAACCTTCCTCACCGACGAGAAAAAACTGGATCTGTTTTGTGCCAACCCTTCACTGGAAGCCATCGACAAAGACCCGGCCATTCAATACGCCCTCAGCTTTGTGCACAACTTCGATACCTATTACCAACCTAAGGTAGATGAGATGAACAAAGAGAAAAAAGTGCTGAGCAAACGCTATGTACGCGGCCTGATGGATATGAAAGAA
>JAEUVW010000291.1 GCA_016786525.1 Chitinophagaceae bacterium | reverse complement strand
ACCGTTGCGTTTCCCGTTGACGGACAAAGCGCGCGACCTGGTTTTGATGTTCAGTTCCGGGTTCAGCGAATAGGTAAGGTCGTAGGCCGGAGCGAGGTCCCAGGTATCATGGTCTTCGTCGTACATCAGGCTCTGGTTTTTCAGGTGGTCGTCGTGGTTCGCAAACACCAGGTTGAAGACCATCCTGCGGAACAGCTGTTCTATATCCCTATGGGGGCATTTTAAGAACAGCAGCAGGTCGAACAGGTTTTCGTAGCGCGATACTTTGGGGTCTGTATAATCCAGGCCCGAAATGCCGGTGGCCGTCAGTACATGTTTCTTTTTGCCCTGCTGCCGGTCAAAGCGCAATGTTGCAAAATGCCTGCCGCCGATCATTTTGCTGTCCATCATGCGGATACCTGCCCGTGTAGCGGCCAGGTAGTACGTATACTCCAGCAGTTCCCTGCTGTAGGCGGCGGTGTCTTCCAGGCCCAGTTTGACGAGATAGTGGTGGTAATGGCCGTCAGTAGCCACATCGCCCGGGATAATGACACCGCTTTCTTTATGTTCGGAAACCAGGATCTTCGGGCGCATGCCGCCTGCGGAAGTGCCGATCTTGAAAATATTCAGCAGGGAGGCATGATCCAGGCGGGAGCCCCGCAGCTCATTTTTCTGATCCATGACCTGCTGCACCACCGCTGCTATGGCGTCAATGTCAATCGTATCGTCTGCCGATAAAGCCCTGGCCGGATGGTATTCCAGTGCACCCATGCCCCGTTTGCCCACATAAGCCAATTGCTCCAGCACCGATATGTCGCCCGTGTCGCGCTGCGTATTTTCCATCCAGGTCCTGAAAATAATGTTACCGAACAGGTCCGGCAGGGAGTCGGCTATCACCGGAGGTAAGCCGCGGAAGGAATCGTTGTTGTACTGATCGAAGACCTGGGTCGGTTTGATGCGGCGCAGGAGGAGCGGAAACATACGGCTGTACCGCTGCTGTTGCAGGAACTCTTCGTTGTATTGAAAAAAAGAAGCAGCCCGGTTTTTGTCAAAACCCAGGCGACCGATCTCAAGGCCGAAACTGCAAACGGTGATCAGGTTATTTTTAGACATACCTAATAAAGTGATTGGCTGTTGTTCCTGTTGCATTCCGATTCGATATAGCGGTCAAAGCCCGGTAACAGGTCAAAGTATTGCAGTACTTTCAGCAGGGTATCCATCGTAGGGTTTTTCCCGGCTTCCAGGTTTTGGATCGTCAGGCGGGATAGTCCCAGTTGTTCCGCCAATTGTTCCTGGGTCAACTGCTCCCGGTCGCGCAACAGCCTGACCAGGGCCCCGGTACGGTTTTTGACCGTTTGTATGGTGGTATTGTCGAACATTTAATGCATATTATAATATGCAAATTAGCTATTTTTGGCCAAAAAGTATATTGTAATATACAAAAATTAACTTAAAGATATTGTACTTACTGCTGCGCAGCGGGTAATTCTTTCTCAAAGCAGACACTGTTGTCCACACCTGCATACTGACCGTAATTGGGTGTCTGCCGGTACCCGTTTTTCTGGTACAGGCGTATCGCTTCCGGTTGTTTCAGGCCGGTTTCCAGGATACATTTACCGTAGCCCAGTTCGGCCGCCCAGGCTTCGAGTTCCTGCAGCACCAGGGAGGCGATGCCCTGTCCCCGTTTTGCCGGGGGGACAAACATGCGCTTTACTTCCATCACGCCCGGCTCATACACTTTGATGGCCCCGCAGCCCACAGCCTCATCGCCTTCATACACGAGTACGGCATGGCGGATCTGCACTATCTTGTTGAATTGGGCATAGAAGGAATGCTCTGCGCCGTCGCGGACGGCCAGGTCTTGGTCCAGTTCAGCAACCAGTTGCTGAAAATCCGTGTCTGAAGAGTCTGTTCTTTTCAGGGAGTACATGTCAGGAGTTTTTATTGAAAGGGTTTAGGGATCTGCTGCTGTCCTGCAAGTTCCGCAATTTCTGCGA
>JAEUVW010000258.1 GCA_016786525.1 Chitinophagaceae bacterium | reverse complement strand
TACGCTACACCCCAAATGTCCCTCTGCCAATGTACCTTTCTATTTCAGATAACACATCTATGTCGGATCAGCTGGTCAACTGTATAGATTCCTCTCTCCACTTCGTTCCGCTCGGAATGACAGCGTTGTTGCTGAAATGGGCTCCACAACTATCGGTATCCTCCTCTCGCTTCTGTCCTCCTCTCACTTCTGTCATTTTCGCGCTTCTGTCATCCCGACGATAGGAGGGATCTCTACGCTACACCCCAGATGTTCCTTTGTCATGGGAGACAACGGCATCTATGCCAGATCAACTGGTCAACTGTATAGATTCCTCTCTCCACTTCGTTCCGCTCGGAATGACAGCGTTGTTGATGAAATGGGCTCCACAACTATCGGCATCATCCTCTCGTTTCTATTCTCCTCTCCTCTCGCTCTGTCATCCTCTCGCTTTTGTCATCCCGACGCAGGAGGGATTTCTACGCTACACCCCAAATGTCCTTCTGTCCATATGCCTGTCTATTTTCAGATAACACATCTATGCCGGATCAGCTGGTCAACTATATAGATTCCTGTCTACACCAGGCAGGCCTCTCTCCACTTCGTTTCGCTCAGAACGACAATATCATTGAACGCTTACTCATCATTTAAAAATTTCCACTCAGGGTTTGATGTTGTAATCAATTGTTCTTTCTTCTCTCTTCTCCACCCTTTTATTTCTGTTTCTCTCGCAATAGCGCCGTTGATGAACATAAACTCTTCCAGCAGTAGCAAATATCTGCAATTGTACCGGCCTGCAAAAGTCGTTTTCCTGTTTTCTGCGTCTGCAATATGCTCATTGATCCTTTTCTGCCAATCATTTGTTACGCCAATATACAATACATTCTTCTGAATATTCGTAATGATATAGACGTAATATCTTTTCATATTTTATGTCTTTCTGCTTCTGTTACAATGTACAAAGATCTGCCTTACTTTGATATAACGTACAGATCCCTGCTTCGTCGGGATGACAGCGTGTTCGATGTTTACACGAGTACCCTAATGGGTTGCGCACATTTCTATATTGATATTTTCGGCATTATGTATAGATCCCTCCTGTCGTCGGGATGACAGAAGTAGTACTATACAGTTAATGCCTCTGTCAGCGAAACACGCTGCAGGCCTGCCTTAGCTTTTTGCGGTGCTGCAGGCTTCGGCTCGTCTTTGGCATTGATGTATTTGTTTACCCCGATCAGTACGCGCTTACCGGAGCGGTAGTCTTCGATCCAGCTTGCGGCCTGTGCCGCTATAGCTGTGGTGATCATCCCCAGCTCAAAGGCGGCAATCAAACCGCCTGCTGTTTCTATATCTTTAAACACCTGCCAGGCTTTTTCTGACAGTTGCTCTGTGAGCTGCTCCAGGTAAAAGGATCCTGCGGCTGCGTCGGCTACCTGGTGCAGGTAACATTCTTCTTTGAAGATGAGCTGCTGGTTGCGGCTCATACGGCTGCTGAAAGGGTTGGCTTCTGTTTTGGCCTGATCGAATGGATGAATGAGCAGGGAGTGGCAGCCGCCCAGTACTGCGGCCATGCCTGCTATAGTGTCCCTGAGCAGGTTGCTGTAGCTGTCGAAGGCCGAGCGGTAGGTGTCGCTGGTCTCTGCATGCAAGTGCAGGGAGGCTTGTATGCCGTAAGAGGCCAGCAGGTTGCCTGCCAGTCGGTGCAATGCCCGGAGTTTGGCAATCTCTTCAAAAAAATCAGTACCGGTACTTACGGAAAGGTCTACCTGTTGCAGTTCACTGGTCTTGCCTTCCAGCTGCAGCCAGTGCAGGTATTCGTTGAGTTGCGCGATGCTGCAGGCCAGTTGCCATACGCTGTTGGCGCCGGCATCCTGATAGCGCCGGGCGTCTATGCTTATTTTTTTTGTCGTATCGAAAAGGGTATAAAAGTCTGTTTGAGCAGCGGCCGGATCCCAATTGCCGCCACCGGTGTAGCGGGCAATGGCATCGTCGCAGATTGTAATGTCCAGTCCCTGCAAACGCTGCGCCTGCTGCAGGAAAGCCGGAAGCTTGCCGCTCAGGCTGAATCGGGTATGGATGTAGGGCAGCTCAATGCCTTGCAGCAGAGTGTCCAGGTCTGTAGAACCGTCCAGCTCAAAGCACAGGGCTGATGCGCCATTGTTGAGTTCGTTCAGGGCCTGTGCATTCGCGGCTTTGGCATCGCTGACCGGTATGTGCGCGCAGATGCCCCAGTCGTGGTGGGTAAACGCGGGCGCTGCGGCCTGTGCCGGCAGGTCTGCGGCAGTGTAGAACGGCCGGATGATAAGGCCGTTTCGGTCCTCTACGCTCAGGTCTTCGAAGGTGATACCCTTCAGGTCTTTGCTCAGGCGTTCTTTCCAGGCTTCCGGTGAGCTTGCTGCAAACTCATCAAATAATGTTGTCATCGGATGATCAGATCGTATGGATTAATATTGTTATTGCTTGTTGTTGCCCCAACGAAACGTATCGATGGATATACCGGCCAGCTGCAGGATACGGTCTGTAACTGTTGCCGCTGCCGCTTCAATCGTTGCCGGTTTGCTGTAAAATGAGGGTGTTGCCGGGCAGATGATGCCGCCTGCTTCGGTGACGGTGGTCATGTTGCGCAGCTGCACAAGATTATAGGGTGTCTCGCGTACCATACACAATAGCTTTTTGCGTTCTTTCAGCATCACGTCAGCAGCCCGTGTCACCAGGTCGTTGCTGATACCTGAGGCAATGCGCCCCAGGGTGCCCATGCTGCAGGGGCAGATGATCAGGGCTTCATAGCCTGCACTGCCTGAGGCAAAGGGGGCAAAAAAGTCGTTTTTATCGTATACGGTAAAAGGGTAGGCTGCATAGTCCCTGTTGCCCAGTTCATGCTCCCATACCGTCTGGGCATTGCTGCTCCATACCAGGGCAATGTCTTCAAAGTTGTCCCTGATCGCAGATAAGGTATCGAGCAGGACTTTGGCATATACCGAACCGCTGGCACCGCTGACCGCAATGGCTATCTTCATCCTGGTCCCATCATTTTTTAGCACGGACAAAGCTACATGCAAAATAGTTGTAAATTCGTTTCCGAAATCGCAATTTTTATGAAAAAAGCACTGTGTACAGGTCTGGCCTTACTGGCCGTTTCCACCCTGTCTATAGCCCAGAAAACGACAAAAGCACAGCCTAAGAAAACAAGCCCTGCCGTCACGGTATCTGATAAGGAGATCAACTGGATCAGCCTGGACGAGGTGCAGAAAAGAATGAAGAAGGAGCCGCGCAAGGTGTACATTGATGTGTATACCGGCTGGTGTGGCTGGTGCAAGGTGATGGACAAAAAGACCTTTACCAATCCCGGTGTGATCAAGTACATCAACCAGCATTTCTATGCGGTGAAGTTCGATGCCGAACAGGCGGACAGCGTACACTTCATGGGTGCGGCCTATGGACTGGAAGGGCGTACGAACCAGTTTGCCATACAGCTGCTGCGCGGGCAGATGTCTTACCCCACTACGGTGATTATGGAGGAAAATTTCCAGAACCCGCAGATCATTCCCGGCTACCAGGATGTGAAAGCCATCGAACCCATCCTGAAGTACATCGCCGAAAACCACTACAAGACCACGCCCTGGGAGCAATACAGCAAGACGGCTAAGGTAACCTGGGAGTAGGCAATTCGACAATTAGTCAATTAGTCAATTAGTCAATTGATTTGAAGATGTGCTGATTTGAAGATTTGAAAATGAGATAATTTGGCAATGAGGCAATGTGACAATTCGGTAATGAGGGGTTTGAAGATGAGCTGATTTGAAGATTAGAAAATGAGATAATTTGGCAATGAGGCAATGTGATAATTCGGTAATGAGGGATTGAAGATGTGCTGATTTGAAGATTTGAAAATGAGGCCATTCGACAATTGGACAATTCGTAAATCATTGTGCTCATACAGGAGATTTCCCCTCCCCGGAGGGGTTAGGGGTGGGTTTAAAAATGAATCAAATCGGTTTTACCATGGGCAGATTTGAAGAGGAGTCAATTCACGTATACCTATTCATAAAGTAAAAAGCCCAGGGAAGCGTTTCCATGGGCTTTTTACTTTTCATTATTCTCTATTCATTAATTGTCTTTCGGTACATCTTCCGGATCCGGTTCCCGGAGCTCCACCGGTTTGGTTTTTTTGCGTACGCGCATATTGATCAGTTCTACGCCGAAGGAGAAAGCCATCGCAAAATACACATAGTTTTTCAGGTGCATTTCGTGCGCTTTTTCCGGGTTCCAGCCTTCTACGACCAGCACCATGCCGACCATCACCAGGAAGGACAGGGCCAGCATCTTAAGGGTGGGGTGTTTGTGGATGAAAGTGGCGATCTTGTCGCTGAAGAAGAACATCATGATCATGGCGATCACCACGGCAATGATCATGATCTCCAGGTGCTTGGCAATACCCGATGCCGTCACCACACTGTCGAAAGAAAAGACCATATCCACCAGTATGATCTGGGTCATGGCTTTTGCAAAGCCGCCGGACTTGCTTTTGGCCTCCGACTCTTTGGCTTCTTCGTCGCCTTCCAGTTTGTGGTGGATCTCCATTACGGTTTTCACCAGCAGGAACAGACCTCCGCCGATCATCACCAGGCTGGCCAGGTCTATACCGTTGCCGAAT
>JAEUVW010000193.1 GCA_016786525.1 Chitinophagaceae bacterium | reverse complement strand
GCCCGCTCCTTTTATCAGTACAAGCACCTTACCTTTACGCACTTTTATAAACATTGGTATGTCTGTACACTCCGAGATCAAACGCGTTACGACCCACACCCTGCAGTGGATGAAACAAAACAATGAAAAGATCAGTATGCTGACCGCGTACGACTTTTCTATGGCCAGTATCCTCGACGCCGCAGGCATTGACGTCTTACTGGTAGGCGACTCTGCTTCCAATGTAATGGCGGGCAACAGCACGACCCTGCCCATCACCCTGGACCATATGATCTACCATGCCCAGAGCGTGATGCGCGGCATACAGCGTTGCCTCGTCATCGTAGACCTGCCCTTTGGCAGCTACCAGGGCAACAGCAAGAAAGCCCTGGAATCCGCGATCAGGGTCATGAAAGAGACCGGTGCCCATGCCATCAAGCTTGAAGGCGGGAAAGACGAATGTGAGTCCATCAGCCGTATTGTCAGCGCCGGGGTACCGGTAATGGGGCATCTGGGGCTTACCCCCCAATCGATCAACAAATTCGGCACCTACGCCGTACGGGCAAAGGAAGAGGAAGAAGCTGAGACCCTGGTAGAAAATGCCAAAGCCCTGCAGGCGGCCGGCTGCTTTTCAATCGTGCTGGAAAAAATTCCCGCCAGCCTGGGCAAACGCGTGGCAGAAGAACTGAAAATACCGGTGATCGGCATCGGGGCAGGCATGCATGTGGATGGGCAGGTGCTGGTCATGCATGATATGCTGGGCATCAACAAAGACTTTTCACCCAAATTCCTGCGCCGCTATCACAACCTGTTTGAGGAGATCACGAAAGCCACCCAACATTATATAGATGATGTCAAAGGCCGCCGCTTTCCCAACGAGTCGGAACAGTATTAACCGCACAGGCGTCGCCTTCGTATAGAATAAAATTATCTTTTTATTTAAGATAACGTTTAAGGATTTTCAATAGGTTAATTTACTATATTTGGTTAGTAATTTCTTAACAAATAAGTAATAAGCTGTTTAAACCCCTTCAATGTTACTGTATGAAAAGCAAAATTTTACTCCTGTTATCGGCTGTATGCATGAGCGCCTCGCCTTGCTTTAGCCAGGCCACCAATGCCGCAGACTATTATTTCTACGCAAAAACAGGCTCGTACAGCTATTTGAGCGGTGGCACCACCCTGCCCGACCTGGATAATGACGACCGCATGGTGGAAGTCAGCCTGGGCTTCACCTTCCGGTACTGCGGCAACGACTATACCAAAATATACGCCGGCACCAACGGCTTCCTTTCTTTTGAAGCCCTGTTGTCGTCTACCGATTACGCCTGGCCCCCGACCACAGATTCTTACCTGGCCAAAATTAAGAAAGGCGTTATGCCGCTCTGGGAAGACCTTACCGGGGAAACCGGCGTAGCCTCTTATGTGACTACCGGCACCGCCCCCAACAGGGTCTTTACCATTGAGTTCAAAAACTGGGGCTGGGATTACAGCTCTACAGACCCGGTGATCTCTTTCCAGGTAAGGCTGTTTGAAAAATCGAACATCATCCAGTATATCTATAAAAGTGAAGCCGCTGACCCGATATGGGATGGTACCCCGGGAGGATTTATCGGCATCAGCGGAGGCTCTATCGCCGATATCCTTTCTTTAAATAATTCCTCCTCCTCCCCCACGGCGTCCTCTACCGTATTTACCCACGACATTGTCGACAAACCGGCCACCAACCAGATCTACGAGTTTTCTCCCTTACCGCAATGCACCGGTACCCCTACAGCCCTGAAACCTAACGGACCATCGTCTAAAGTCTGCAAGGGCGCAGAGTTTGTGCTGACGGAAAATGTATCAGCCCGTTCCCTGGGCAATACCTACCAATGGAAATCCCGCCCTACAGGTGGAGGCACCTTTACAGATATACCCGGGGAAACCTCGGATACCTTAAGAACCAGCATTACCGCCGGTACCGATTACCAGCTGGTCACCACCTGCACTTATTCCGGCCTGAGCAGCACTTCCGCTACCCGTACCGTAGAAGTACTGACTGCGCCGGACATCAGCGCCTCCGGTCCTTTGAGCTTTTGCAACAACCAGGAGTTCCTCCTGTCTTCTCCTGAAGAGACCGGGTACACATACCAGTGGGTCAACGTACCTGCCGGAAGCGTTGCCGGTGCGACATCCAATGAATTTACGCCCGAAATCAGCGGGCGCTATACGCTTGTAGTCAGTACAGCAGCCTGCCCTACCGGTATTGCCAGCGACGACAGCCTGGACATCACGGTAAAAATGGCACCGGAAGCCATTATAGACCCGGCACCGTCTGTAACCATCTGCGACGGCGAATCAACCGTACTGAACGGTACCGGCACCGGTGACTATCAATGGCTCAATGCCGCAGGACCAATCGCCGGCGCTACCGCCAGCGGCTATACCACCAACACTGCCGGAAATTATACCCTGGAGATCACCAATCCCGCCAACGGATGCAGGGATACCTCAGAGATCACCAAAGTGATCTCCACCCCCGCTCCTACTGTTGCCATCAACCCTACGGTGAAAGTGCGGGTATGCGACGGCCTCACTACTATATTGAACAGTACCACCACAGGGTTTGGCCTTTCCTACCAATGGATCGACGGCTCTGGCCCCTTAAGCGGCGAGACCGATCCGTCCCTGACCACCGGGGCAGCCGGTTTCTACCAGCTTGTGGTGACAGCAGGCTCCTGCAAAGACACCAGCAACACCACACAGGTCGAACTGATCGCTCTGCCCCCGGCCAATATTACCGGAACGGGCACCTCAACGGCCATCTGTCCTATGGACAACGATTATACACTGCTGGCTAATTTTGGCACGGGCTATACCTACCAGTGGTATTTTGAAGGGACTGCCGTCACCGGCGCTACCAGCCGGGACCTGCTGGTGAATACACCGGGTATTTATACCGTAAAAGTCACCGACGCCGAAGGCTGCATCCAATATTCCGACACCTTCAGGGCCAGCAACACCAAAGCGTCCAGGCCGAATATCGATCCGAAAGACATTGCGTTCTGCGAAGGCAACAGCATTATGCTCTACGCCGATATCGACAAATATTTTGTAACTTATCAGTGGTATAAGAACGGTACTCCTGAACCCGGAGAAACAGGCTTCACTTACCTGGCCGGCGCCTCTGGCTCCTATACCCTGGAGATTACAGACAGCGCTCATTGTACCACCATGTCCGCCGCATCTGTAGCCACGGTGTACCCGCTCCCGACCGAACCCGTCATCACCCGGACCGGTACCCGGCTCTCGACGACCACATTCAAATCTTACCAGTGGTACCGCAACGGCAAAGCCCTGGCAGGCGAAACAGGCCGCTCCTGCAACGTGGTTTTTGACGGCATCTATGCTGTAGAAGTAGGCAATGAGTTCGGTTGTCATGCCATGTCCGAAGATATCAATATGGAAAAACTGGGCATTGCAGGCACCGCTTCAAAAGGAACTACCCTGTACGTTTACCCCAACCCATCAAACAAAACAGTATATATCGACTACAAAACACCGGTAAACATATCGGTAAGGGACCTGCAGGGACGCGAAGTGATGCGTGCAGATAACACCAACGAAATAGACATCAGCAGGCTTGCCGACGGCCCTTACCTGCTGACCATCATGGATGAGCAAGGGCTCATCGGTAAGGAAAAAATCCTGAAATACGGCACCCAATAATCATCCTTTTGTGCAAAAACAGCCGCAAATTACCCTTGCGGCTGTTTTTTATTTTCCCTGTTCTCCTGTGGAAAAACGAACAAACAGCCCCGGCTGTTTCCCCGTGCATTAAAAAATTATTTCCTGCACGTCAGGCGCATATGTTTTTATGATTAAATCTTGTACATTTGCACTCCTTTTCAAACACGAAATTTATAAATTAGACATACAATGGCAGACTTACGCTTACAGCGCAACTTTGGTATTGCCGCACACATTGATGCGGGCAAAACCACCACTACGGAACGTATCCTTTACTACACAGGCGTAAACCACAAAATAGGTGAGGTGCACGATGGTGGCGCAACAATGGACTGGATGGCACAGGAACAAGAGCGTGGTATCACGATCACTTCTGCTGCGACGACCTGCTTCTGGAACTTCCCTACCGCACAGGGTAAAGCTCTTCCCGATTCAAAAAAATACAAATTCAACATCATCGATACTCCGGGTCACGTGGACTTTACCATCGAGGTAGAGCGTTCTATGCGTGTACTGGACGGCCTTGTAGCCCTGTTTTCTGCGGTGGACGGCGTTGAGCCCCAATCTGAAACCGTTTGGCGCCAGGCCAACCGTTACCGCGTACCCCGCGTAGGCTTTGTAAACAAAATGGACCGTATCGGTGCTGACTTCCTGATGGTGGTAAAGCAGGTACGCGACATGCTGGGTGCAAAAGCAGTACCCCTGCAATTGCCGATCGGCGCTGAAGACAACTTCAAAGGTGTGGTAGACCTGATCACGATGAAATCCATCGTTTGGGACGACGCTACACAAGGTATGACCTATACCGAAGGTGAAGTACCTGCCGATATGCTGGAAGAAGCCAACCAATACCGCGCTGAGCTGGTAGAGGCAGTTGCCGAATACGACGACAAACTGATGGAGAAATTCTTCGACGACCCGAATTCGATCTCTGAAGACGAAATCCACGAAGCGGTACGTAAAGCAACCCTGGACCTGAGCATCATCCCGATGCTGTGCGGTTCTTCCTACAAAAACAAAGGCGTACAGAAAATGCTGGATTGCGTGATCCGCTACCTGCCTTCTCCGCTGGATGTTGAAGCCATCACCGGTACTGACCCCGATGACGCTGAAAAAGAACTGATCCGTAAACCCGATGCAAAAGAACCATTTGCTGCCCTGGCGTTCAAGATCATGACCGATCCTTTCGTAGGCCGCCTGGCCTTCTTCCGCGTGTACTCCGGTCACCTGGATGCAGGTTCTTATGTACTGAACGTACGTTCCGGAAAGAACGAGCGTATCAGCCGGATCATGCAGATGCACGCCAACAAACAAAACCCTATCGACTTCATCGAAGCAGGTGATATCGGAGCGGCAGTTGGTTTTAAAGATATCAAAACGGGAGATACCCTTTGCGACGAGAAAAACCCGATCATCCTGGAGAACATGTTCATCCCTGAACCGGTAATCTCTATCGCCGTTGAGCCGAAAACACAGGCCGACGTAGACAAAATGGGTATGGCCATCGCGAAACTGATCGAAGAAGATCCTACCCTGCGCGTAAAAACAGACGAAGACACCGGCCAGACCGTATTGAGCGGTATGGGTGAGCTGCACCTCGAGATCATCCTCGACCGTATGAAGCGCGAATTTAAAGTAGACGTAAACCAGGGTGCACCACAGGTGGCATACAAAGAAGCCTTCACTGCGAAAGTAGAGCACCGCGAGGTCTTCAAGAAACAAACCGGTGGTCGTGGTAAATTTGCCGACATCCAGTTCGAAATCGGCCCTGCTGATGAAGAATTCCTGAAAGAAGGCAAAGGTACCTTCCAGTTCATCAACGATATCTTCGGAGGTTCTATCCCCCGCGAGTTTATCCCTGCGATCCAGAAAGGTTTTGAAACCTCAATGACGAACGGTGTACTGGCAGGCTTCCCTGTAGAGCACATGCGTATCCGTATCTTCGACGGTTCTTTCCACAACGTGGACTCTGACTCTATGTCCTTCGAGCTGTGCGCCAAATCCGGCTACCGCGAAGCAGGCCGTAAAGCCAAGCCCATCCTGCTGGAGCCCATCATGAAGATCGAAGTACTGACCCCGGATCAATACATGGGTGATGTAACAGGCGACCTGAACCGCCGCCGCGCCATGCTGGAAGGTATGGACAGCCGCAACAACCTGCAGGTGATCAAAGCAAAAGTTCCGCTGAGCGAAATGTTCGGCTACGTAACACAGCTGCGCTCCCTGTCTTCAGGCCGTGCCTCTTCTACCATGGAGTTCAGCCACTACTCTCAGGCACCTCGCAACATCGAGACCGAAGTAGTAGCCAAAGCCGGTAAAAAAGCAATCGTTGAATAGTCAATAACGCTTTTATCTATAGTAAAACGCCGTTCTGAAAAGAGCGGCGTTTTTTTATTTGACCAAAGTTATTATCGTAAAATCTGCCGTGCTTAACATGTGCAATTAAACGTGCAATAAACTGTCTGTCAATTGTTTAATTATATTGCTTCAATATACTTATATAAAATTTTATAGCTATAACATTTTGTTTTACTTTCGCGTACATTTTTACCATCCTATGAAAAAATTTGTTACTCTTTTCGTTATTCTCTGTTGTTTTCAGTTCAGCACCTATGCACTAAAAGTTAAAATTACTTCCGGGGGCTCTTACGGTATGCATACCTTTTGGCAAAACGTAGCATCAGGCCTTGGGCATACGGCGCTGATCGTTCCTGTCAGCATACTGGACGACACTGATTTTTTTGATACCACTGACATTCTCATTGTTAGTTATGGCATGACGGGGGCATTCAACGCTACACAACAGGATAATATTGAAAAGTTCCTGAAAACGGGCAAATCGGTTTACATACAGGGAGAGTACCAAACTACTTACCCGGGAAATGTAGCCTGCAGCGATATTGTTACTCATCTGGGGGGAAGCTTTAGTTGGTTAGGGACTGTAGAAGGAAACCTGAAACCTGAAGTTATAGGCTCTTTAAGTTACAAGAATGATACCACCACTGCTTTACCCTATTTTTGGTACGGAACAACAGGAACAACATCCTGTAATGTTATGGCTTTCCTTGCCACAGATTCCTGGCAAGCTGTTGGCTGGATGTTCCGGCCGCCTAACCCCAGCTATGGAAGATTGATTTTTACATCAGACCAGGACTGGGTATTGACTTCTTCAAGTTACGCCCCGGCAGAAAAGCTGATGAAAAATATTGTCCGCCATTTGGCAGATAAAGCTTTTGGTGATCAAGACCCGGTATTGCGCGTAAAAGTGTCTGCCAGTCCGGCCACTGCAGCTTGCGGAAGTCCTGTCTCTTTTTCATTAACCACTCTTAACGCGGGTATTGCCCCCACTTACCAGTGGAAAAAAAACAGTACCATTGTGGGTACCGGCGCTACCTATTCCTCTTCCAGCCTGGTTAATGGCGATACGATCAGCTGTACAGTCACCGGGAGTGAATGTATTGCTACAGGCACCGGCAGCGTGATCGTAAAGATAACTGCAGCAACCGATATTACCATAGCGGCCAACCCGGGAAATATAATCTGTGAAGGCACTTCGGTGAGTTTCCCCGCCACAGTCACTGCTGCCGGCGCAGCGCCAACTTACCAATGGTATAGGAATAGTACTCCCGTCAGTACCGCTTCTACGTTCAGCAGCACTACCCTCAATGATAAAGATTCGGTCTGGGTAGTGATCACCAATACGGATTGTAATGTAAAGGATACCTCCAATAAGATCGTCATGACGGTGATTCCTTCTACCATTTTTGTAGACAGCAGCATTGCGGCATCAGGCTCCGGTAAGACCTGGGCTACGGCAAAGAAAACCCTTACTGAAGCTTTGACAGCGACTCATAGCGTCTCCTGCCCCATACAGATCTGGGTAAAAAAAGGAACTTATTACCCGACTGCAGGCAACAGGCGCGATAGTTCTTTCCGGATACTGAGAAATGACATTAAAGTATACGGAGGCTTTGCCGGTACTGAAACGCTGCTGAGTGCCAGGATACCGGGTACAAACGCAACGATCCTGTCCGGAGACATCGGAACAGCGACTGACACCACCGATAACAGTTATCACGTGATGACGATTGTAGCCGCACCGGGCGCCACCATTGACACCAACACAGTGCTCGACGGACTGACCATTACTGCAGGAAATGCCGATGGTACAGCAATTTTATTTACGGTTAACGGTCAGGGCTTCTATCATCACGATGGAGCAGGATTGTACAATGTCGGCTTTGAATCAGGCACCAATTGCAGCCCGCGCATCAACAATTGTCGCTTCATCTCCAACGCAGGTTATACCGGCTGTGCCATGTACAACGGAGGATCTACCAACGGGAAAAGCAGCCCCGTAGTCAGCAATTGTTTGTTTGAAAAAAACTTTGCACGGTCCAATGCCGGTGTATGTGTGAACCAGGGAAGGTTTGGCGGTGTCAGCAGCCCTGTTTATACAAATTGTACCTTCAATAAAAACGGAAGTGCAGGAACCGGTGGCGCATTTTACAGCAATGGAGCGTCTTCGGGAAGCTGCAGCCCCGTATACACAGATTGTATCTTTTCTGAAAATTTCACCGGAGGCCAGGGAGGAGCAATATTCTCTGCAGGAAGCACAGGTTATGCCAATAACGCAGCGTTTACCAATTGCCTGTTTATCAATAACAGTACTGGCTTCGGAAGCGGCACCACCATGCGCGGCGGTGCATTGTACAACTCCGCCGTTACGGGGATGACGATTACTAATTGTAAATTTATCAATAACCATTCCTATGCTGGCGGCGGAGCCATTTGTAATGCCGATGGCTCTGTTG
>JAEUVW010000165.1 GCA_016786525.1 Chitinophagaceae bacterium | reverse complement strand
CAAGATCAGCTGCTAAGCGGCCTCTGAAACCTGGGTTTTATTATTGTTTGTTTTTCGCCGCTGAAGCCCTCATTTGCTTCGCCGTCTGGGTACTGCCATCGTGGCTCCAGC
The DNA here is from genome assembly GCA_016786525.1 of Chitinophagaceae bacterium. Lineage (GTDB taxonomy): Bacteria > Bacteroidota > Bacteroidia > Chitinophagales > Chitinophagaceae > Rurimicrobium. Next base: position 5,724 of record JAEUVW010000165.1, on the reverse strand, counting down.
CCGGGGGCATCAGCAGGTACTTTACCTTATTCGCAAAAGAAGTTTTCTTCCGCAGGTCGCGGCCTATAGCCTGCCACTCATGAAAGATAATATGGGTAGGGTGGCGGGGCTTGTCCAGAGGCTTGGTCAGGCCATAGCGTACTTTTTCACCCGGCATTTCTTCCGCAAAGGTTCCGAATATATGGTCCCAGATGATGAGCGCCATACCCATGTTTTTATCCAGGTACGGGGTATTGCTGGCGTGGTGTACCCTGTGGTGTGCAGGGGTGACGAAGATAAAGCCTAGCCAGCGGGGCACTTGCTGTATAGATTGTGTGTGCACGAGTATGCCGTAGAGCTGCGTGATGGCGTACATGAACAGGATGTCCAGCGGCTGGAAACCCAGCAGGGCCAGGGGTATAAAATACAGGTAGCGGTAAAAGGGCATAAAGACCGAGGAGCGGAAGCCTGTGGTCAGGTTGTACTCTTCCGAAGAATGATGCGTGACATGCACGGCCCAGAAAATGCGCACATGATGGTCTACAAAATGCTCCAGCCAGAACAGGAAATCTTCGCAAAGGAACAATACCAGCCAGTACCAGAAAGGAGACCAGGGAATATCCAGTTTGTAGGCCGAGAAAAAAACAAGGACAAACAGGGCCAGTCCGCGTAAGGCCAGGTCCACACCAAAGTTGACCAGGTTCAGGTAAATATTGACCAGGGTTTCTTTAAACGAATACAGTTTCCAGCCATTGAAATGGCTGAGCAGGATCTCCAGGGGAATGAAGAATAAGTAGATCGGTAAGGAAAACAGGAAACAAATCTGCTGTCTGAAATCTTCTGTCATGTGCGCCTGTGCTGATGAGCTAAAAAAATGAAAACGACAATCGTTGCGAAAACGGTTGTCGTTCTATAAAAAATACATCCGGGAACCTTAAACGGTCATGATCTCTTTTTCCTTGTCTTTGCAAACGTTGTCGATCATCACGATCTGTTTGTCCGTGATGTCCTGTACGTCGGCTTCGGCATCTTTCGCTGCATCTTCACTCATGCCGTCTTTTTGCAATTTTTTGATTTGTTCAATGCTGTCGCGGCGGATGGAGCGGATGGCGATCTTTGCCTGTTCACCTTCGCCGTTCACGCGCTTCACCAGTTCCTTACGGCGCTCTTCAGTGAGCGGGGGCAGGAACAGGCGCACATAGTTGCCGTCGTTTTGAGGATTTAAGCCAATGTTGGAGGCTATGATCGCTTTTTCAATCGGGCCGAGCATGTTTTTCTCCCAGGGTTGCAGGGACAAAGTGCGGGCGTCGGGCGTAGTGATATTGGCTACCTGGGCCAGTGGCGTCGGGTTGCCGTAATACTCCACCATGATGCCGTCCAGGATCTGCGGGTTGGCTTTGCCGGCACGGACACGGGATAATTCGAGTTCGAGATGCTGCACTGCCTTTTGCATTTGCTGACGCCCGTTGCTGATGATGGCTTCGACTGTATCGCTCATAAAATCGTCTTTTTTGGAAGGCAAATGTAAATAAATATGCGCATTTTGAAAATGGCTTTTCGGTTCAATATGGCATTAACTTTGTAGCCCTTCTATGCAGCAGTTACGTTTCAATATTGCACAGGCTTTGCGTACGATCAGCTCCAACCTGCTGCGTTCTGTGATTACCATTCTCATTATTACCCTGGGCATTACCGCCCTGGTGGGCATCCTTACGGCCACAGACGTGATGAAGGTAGGAGTGAGCAACAATTTCAGCAGCCTGGGGGCAAACTCTTTCCAGCTGACCAATGAGATCATTAAGACAAAAAAAGGCAAGCATGGGGTGAGTATCAGCTCTACCGAGGTCAAGAACATTTCTTACGAAGATGCGGTTGCCTTCAGGAGCCGCTATGCTTTCCCCAATTCCAAAGTGGGCATTTCTATTGTCGGCAACAGCGTAGAGACCATCGTCAGCCAATCGGTAAAGACCAATCCCAATGTGCGGGTGATGGGTGTAGACCAGAACTACATGGAGATATCGCAAACCAGCCTGCTGGCCGGCAGGAATATTTCCGCCTATGAAGAGCAAAGCGGCAGTTATGTCTGTATCCTGGGTTATGCCCTGGCCAAGAAGTTTTTTAAAAAGCCGGAGAAAGCCGTCAATGAAGTGGTGTCGGTAGGCGTACAGAAAGTAAGGGTGATCGGTGTTGCGGCGGAGAAAGGAGGCAGCATGATGATGGATGCCGATAATATGGTGCTGCTGCCCCTGCAGACCGCCCGTGTCTTCTATGGCGGTAACAGCTCTTATGGCATCAGCATATTGGTTGCCGATGTGCAATATAAAAAGGTGGCCAGCGAAGAAGCCGAAGGTCTGTTTCGCGTGATCCGGAAAATACCCCTGGGGGCAGAGAACAACTTTTCCGTCCAGGAAAACGATGCTATGGTGGAGCAGGTGCTGGAGATTGTGAGCAATATCGGTATTGCTGCCATGACCATTGCGATTGTTACCCTGCTGGGGTCCATCATCGGGCTGATGAATATTATGCTGGTCTCTGTGGTAGAACGTACCCGGGAGATCGGTATCAGCAAAGCCCTGGGGGCACGTTCATCTGTGATCCGGCAGCAGTTTCTGATGGAGTCTGTACTCATTAGCCTGATCGGAGGCCTGCTGGGCATTATTTTCAGCCTGCTGATCGGTCTGGCCTTGGCCGCTTCGTTTAAAGTGAGTTTTGTTGTACCCTGGGCCTGGATTTTCCTGGGTGTCACGATTTGCACCATCGTTGGCGTGGTATCGGGTATCTACCCTGCGCTCAAAGCATCGAAACTCGATCCTATCATCGCCCTCCGTATCGAATAACAGTGAGGCAATAAAAGAAGAGCATTGAAAGGTATTATTTATAAATCTACAGGAAGCTGGTACCTGGTGCGAGGCGAAGACGGCCGCTTTTACCAGGCCCGCATCAAGGGGAAAATGAAGATTGACCGGGAGATATCTTCGACCAACCCTGTGGCGGTCGGCGATCTTGTTGTACTGGAAAGAGAAGAAGGGGATGATGCGATGATCACGGCGATCGAAAAGCGCGGGAACTACATTGTGCGGGTGTCTCCCCACAACAAACATCAGAAACATATTGTGGCGGCCAACCTCGACCTGGCCCTGCTGGTGGCAACAGTACAGGAGCCGCAGACTTCCTTTGGCTTTATCGACCGCTTCCTGGTCACTGCAGAGGCATATCATATACCCGCGGTGCTGGTGATCAATAAGGCCGACCTCTTGCAGGATGAAGAAGGCCAGGCCGTGCTCCGGCACTGGCAACAGATCTATACCCATGCCGGGTATCCTGTGCTGACCTTATCCGCTCAGCTGCCCGAAAGCCTTACCCCGTTAAAGGAAATGCTCCGGGACAAAACGACCCTGTTCAGCGGGCACTCCGGTGTGGGCAAGAGTACGCTCATCAATCACCTGATTCCCGAACTGGATCTGCGCACGGAGATCGTATCGGAATACAGCGGTAAAGGCCAGCATACGACCACCTTTGCCGAAATGTTCGACCTGCCCGGTGGCGGCAGGATCATAGATACCCCGGGTGTAAAAGAGTTTGGGCTCATCGACATGCAGCAGGATGAACTGGCCGAGTATTATCCCGAAATGCGCCGCTTGCTGCCCGACTGCCGCTTTGCCAATTGCAAGCATATTAACGAACCGGGCTGTGCGGTAAAAGCCGGCCTGCCAACTGGCCTGGTAGCCGCTGAGCGCTACCAGACCTATCTTTCGATATGGGAGTCCGTGGAGAAAATATGGTAAAATGGGCCCTGCTCCTGTTGCCTGCCCTGCTCCTGTGCCCGCTGCCCGCCTGCAGGCAACCTGCAGCACAGAAACCAGCGATCGCTTTTTACTACTGGCGTACTGATTTTGCATTAAAGCCCGGGGAACAACAGTTGCTGGCCAGGCATGCTTCAGCTCCGCTTTACCTGCGCTATTTCGACCTGGCCTACAGCGGGGAGGCCGGCCAGGCTTTGCCCGTTTCGCCTGTGGCGGTCCGGACTCCGTCCGCGCAGGCCATTATCCCGGTTGTATTCATCAAGAACAAGGTATGGGAGCATACCGATTCCCTGGGCATAGACAGCCTGGCGGAACATACTTTGCAGCTCTGCGGGAAGATCAATCAGCATATTGCCTGCTCCCCTGAAGAACTGCAGATCGACTGCGACTGGAGCTCCGGGACAGCAGCAAAGTATTTTTATTTCCTGCGCGTGCTCCGGCGGCAATTACAGGAAAGGCCTGCGGCCTATTCCTTTTCCCCGAAGGTGCTCCTGTCGGCGACGATACGCCTGCACCAGGTCAAATATCCGGGCAGGCAGGGTGTGCCACCGGTGGACCGGGGCATGCTGATGTACTACAATATGGGAAAGATCGGCCCCGGTGCTGAAAACGCTATTTATGAAGAAGCAACAGGCCTGCAATACATCCGTGCCCTGAAAAAATACCCGCTGCCGCTGGACTTTGCCCTGCCGGTATTCGCCTGGGGCATCCATATCCGCGAAGGCAGGGTAGTGGAGCTGCTGAATAAAATGGACGACAGGGATTTTAAGCAGGATGAGCGCTTCCGGGCCATAGGCACAAACCGCTACCTGGCCACAGGTGCTTTTTTCAAGAATGGTTTTTACTTTAAGGAAACAGATGAAGTAAAAGTGGAAGCGGTAGCCGCTGCGGACCTGAAGCGTATGGCCCGTATTTTGAAGAAATATTATGAACATCCCGTGCAGCGGCTTGTTTTTTATGATTTAGATTCGATCAATATTTCCCGGTATGAAAAAAATATTTTTACAGAAGTTGCTGATTGTTTGTAGCGCATTGACCGCGCTGAGTTACGGCGTGCTCTGGGCCTGCGGCTGGAGCGACTGGGATGAGTTCGGCGTGTCGGCCTTTACGCCGGAAGCCTTTGCAGACAGTGCCTACCGGCCCTTCTTTTATTCGGATATGTTTTACTACGGCATCGGGCACGACAATAACCACGTGCATCGCTTTGACGACGCAGTGGTTCGCGAATGGCAGGAGTACCTGGGACGAAACAGCAGCGATACGGAAATCCGCTACTTCCTGCTGACAGCTTCTGCAGGGCTTACAGACAGCGTGCTGCAGCAAAAAACAAAGACCTTGCCGGTGCCGCTGGCGGCCATGAAGCTGGTGCAGGACAAAAGCGCCAGAAAGATAAATGCGTTTTTTACTTTTTTACGCTATGCGAAAGCAAATGAATCGTACGCCACTACCTGGAGCGACTATTGGGGCTACGATGAAAAGCAGCAATGGATACCGCTTTCTCCTGCACAATTGAAAGACCGGGAACTGATGATCAAGGCCATGAAAGAGGCTCCTGATCCGTTTCTCGGGCAGCGCTATTTTTTCCAGGTGGTCCGTTCTTATTTTTTTGCATCGGATTATGAGACCTGCATTGCCTTTTATGGACAACATAAAGACAAATTCCCGGACAATGTGCTGGCTGCCAGGACCCTGGCCTATGTGGCCGGCGCCTACTATAAGCTAAAAGATTATACCCATGCGAACTACCTGTACAGCCGGGTCTACGATGCGGGCGACGCGCTGAAAACGGTAGCCCATTTCAGTTTCCACCCGCAGGAGGAGGCCGACTGGCAGCAGACCCTGGCCCTTTGCCATACGAAACAGGAGCAGGCGACGCTCTGGCACCTGCTGGGCATTTATTTTGACGAGGAAAGAGCGATCAGTGAAATTTATAAGCTCGATC
>JAEUVW010000154.1 GCA_016786525.1 Chitinophagaceae bacterium | reverse complement strand
CTAATTGATCAATGATACAGCTCAATGCGTTAGGTACATTTTCGAATGTTATTTTTTCCATCTTTTAGAGATATTAGAATTATTTATTGGCAAAATCAGCCAGATTTGCTTTACTTGTTTCCCACCGATTTAATGCTGCGTAGTATTTGATATAACCACGATGGATTAACAAGTTGAGTGTTTTATAAAATGTTGTCAGGCTACAGATTTTTGCTGTTTGCATGAGTTCGCTTTTTGAAATTTCAATCTGTGTTAACGTGCCCTGGTCATGGCCACATTTTAAGAGGGCGATATACAAAGCAATATGCACGGGACCAATCCGGGCATCCCTGTTTATCATTTGCAGGAAGCTATATAGTTGTTCTTGCTCCATAACCATTATTTAGATCCTTTTCTGCTGCTTGACCTGCTTTGTGTTTAATGAAGAATTGTTAGGCTTCAGGACCACGACACGGCTCGGAATGTTGATCGTTTTCAATACCTCTTCAGCGGATACCTTATTGCCCTTCGCGTCATACAGTAATACCGACTTCTGGAAAGGGTTCAGCTCAAGTTTAAAGGATTGGTCTGCGCCTTTCTTTGCTACCCTTATATTGATCGGTTCACCCTGACGGGCCAGCTGCAGGAGCTTTTCATCAGTAAGACCGGTATGCTTTTGCCTTATACCCAAATCCCTGATCGTTTTTACAACATCGAATAAATCTTCCTCCTTTTCCCTGATCCTGTAATTTCCCCGGGCATCCTTATCATTAAGGTCAAATTGTACCCATTTACCGTTTTTCCATGGAGCTTCACTATCCAGCGGTAATACCGGCCTTCCACTGAGCAGGTTTGCCATTTCCTGTTGGGTATATTTTATGAGCTGACCGGTCGCAAAGGAATGCGAGCGCACCAGCTTTGTTTCCGTATTGGTCAGCTTTGCAGCACAAGCCTGAAATTTGTATTCCCCGGTTTCTTTCCGCTGAAATACCAGGTCCATATCCAGCCGTTCATTTTCCCTGGGGTAATAGGAAACAGGGATGGAAAATTCAGGTTTTCCTTGTTTTATTTGCTCTGTCATTTTATGCTCCAGTCCACCGAATCCAGACCGGGATAGTTGTTTGCCCAGTTCGACTATATTACCGGATAGCAGCGTATTATAAGTATTTGTTTTGCGTAAAAGCCTTATGCCAGAAAAAAGGTTACGGAGCAGGCGGACCAGGAAGTTTGGATATAGCTTAGTTGCCAGTTTATCTTTTTCCCTGTCAAGAACACGCAGCATCAGGCGTTCCTCTGCGTTTAAGCCGTTTGCATACTTTACCTGTAAGTTTTCAAGAAAATGCAGCTTTTCCTTCAGGAATGGCCTATTATGCTCTATTGTCCCGGGGATCAGCTTTTCGATCCTGTTTTCCTTTTCCATCCACAGCTTAAATTCTGCTTCAATCCTGTTGTACGCCTGTTCCATATCCATTTTTGCTTGATGTTGAAATTATAATAGAGATGCCCATCCGCATCGGCGGGCATCCCCATACCGGCCTTACCGAACCCTTTGTTTAGCGCCCGCTTTTTTTTTGGCGGTGTTTTTTACGTTTTCGGCATTACTTTTTTTTTCACCCTGCTTTGCCTCTTTGGAAACATCCGCTTTTGGGGCGGCCTGTTTTACTTCCTTTACGGGTGATCCCTGCTGGTCGTAAATACCGATCTCTCTTGACCTGGGATTGGCGGAGATCATCCTGGTAACATTTTCCCCGTTGATATCAAAAGTCACGGTATGAAGGTTCCCTTTTTTCAGGGAATTGATCAAGGCGGCACGGTCATCATCATTGAGCAATTGCTTAATGGGTAGCCCGTCCAGTTTCTTTTCCATGTCAAAGGACAGTTTATCCAACTTGAAATTGCCATTGCTATCGGCATCGTTGAAGTCGAGCTTAAGCCAGGTATTGTAAGTGGAGTCCTTGATCGGCTTGTAGGATACCTTATCCCCGTCGGTAATCTTTTCATGGCGGTTGTACTTTTTCTCTACCGAACGCCCTTCCAACAGGTTAAAGGCTTCTTTTGCCGTTACCCTGCTGTCAGTATAGAAACGGTTGCTGACCGTTTCTCCCGGTTTGGTAAGTGTAGCATCGTAGCTGTTGAAAAAATAGTTATCCTGGGTTTTTGATTTGCTGAAGTTCAGGTTGAAATCCATCTGTTTTTCCCCGTACCTGATCTGGTGGCCTAGGCTGAACTCGGCCTCTCCGGAGGCCATCTTTTCTTTAAGTAGGGACTCCAGCGCCTCACCAAATCCTGTCATCTTTACCTGCTCACTGAGGTAATCATAATTCTCATTGTTCATGATCTTAATTTTTAATTGTGATTAAATTCATTCTGGTAGTTCTATGGACCGGTGGGCTTCATTTCCGAAAAGGTCCCACCCTTCATAGCTGTCATCGCAACCTCGCGCCGTCCGTGCAAAGAGCTCAATTCTTGGCACCGGGCCAAAGAGCCTGTCGATACGCCGCCTGATCTCCGAAGGTTTTTCCGAATGCCTTCCTCTGCCCGACTCCAGTACCTGGGACACATTTTTGGCTATGCGCTTCAGCGGCTTGCCTTTTGTAAAGAGCAGCACTATTTCCGCATTGGCGCGGGTATAATAGCCCAGCCCCATAAAAATCCCGTTACCGGACTTGTTCCTTTTTATCCAGGTAAAGGCAACGGTCTTGTAGGTAAAGCCCCACGTAGCGCCCAGCTGCAGCGCCTGTTCCAGGCAGGGGAAGGTCGCCCACATCAAAAGGATGCAATTCTCATCGGCAATAGCCGGTATATTCATCTTTTTCAGGCTGCCTATGCTTTGGGTGGGGTAGTGCTTTTCAGGGCCTCTGCCCATGCCCTTAGCGCCCCACACCTTAAAATTCCAGGGTGGATCTGCGTATATAATATTGTATTTCCCGGCCGCACACATCTCAAACACACGTTTACAACATTAATTGACTATATGGGCTTTTAAGAGGTCTTTGTTCTCAATGTTGATCCGAAGGTTCCTGCCCCCGTTGTTTTCCTGCATTTGTATGATAAAGTTTTTTTTATCTGGTATCGTGAATTTGGGCACCGCAACGACCATCGTATGTTCTGTGTTCGTCCTGAGCAGGCGCGTATCCCCAAGGATATAGACCGGATCGATGACCAGCTCCTGGGAGGTGGTGCGCTTTGACTTTTTCTTGTCCATGATAAAGAAGCGCAGCATCTTAATATCGTAGTCGATCACCGAGGTATTTTCCAGGCCAAGCTGGAAATAAAGCTCATCGCCGTTCACATATATCCCTTTTATGGAAATCCTGATGCCATTGCTATGGTCACCTTTCCTTTCGATCGTATTTCTTTTGTTCCAAACCTTTTGCGCACGGGCTTGCAGGAGATCATTCGTTTCGTTGGAATTGAAAACTGCCATAGGGGATGGCTTATCGCCTGTTTGATCCATGCGGATGTTTAATTGCAGTGGTTTTTCTGCATAATTAAGGACGTAGGAATACAGGCTGCCGTCCGCGGTTACGACCGTAAGGTTAGTTTCAGGGAATAAGGCCCTTGCTGCTTTTACCTGTAAGACATTTTCAACGCCAATGGCCTTTTGGACAAGGATATCACGGCTTCCTTTATCTACGCTTTTGATCGCATAGGGAAAGATCAGGTTGGTCGTCTTTATGGAGGAGATACTTAGCTCATCGGATTTGATCTGTGTTGTCCGGGTTTCCTGGGCATAGCCGCTTAAAGCGATCAGGAACATCATAATTCCGCTTATCCATGCTGCACTTTTCTTTTTCATCATTTTTGGAATTTTAGAGATTTGAAATAATTAATTCTGTTGTTTTTGCTTTTCGTCTTTGAGCAGGACCTGGTATCCGGCTTTGACCGTTACCCTGACCAGCTTCACTTTTTTGCTGAACAGGCTTTTTACAGCTTCAACACCTACGGAAGCTGCCTGCATGCCGATGGTGGGATCAAGAGAACTAAAACCGATGTTCTGCATCCCCCGGTTGGCCGATTCCTTGGCAACGTCGCGGCTGATGGCTCCCGGTATATACAGCCCCTCAAGCCCGTCCATATCGTAAACGGACAGTTCCACAGGGAAAAGGCTGTTTTTAAATCGTACACTGCTTATTTTAATGGCCAGCCTTTCACCGCTTAATGAAGCTGTGCCGTAGATAAAGTTGTCTTTGGGGATTTTGATGCCATTGATATAGATCTCATCCGTCAGCCTCATTTTTACGGTAGCGCCGCTTACTATTTCCTGGTTTTCATGGATGATGGCAGCAATCGAGTTCTGGCTGTCGGACAGGCCGACCGCATTATCAAATGAAAAAAAGCCGTTCTGTGCCCTGTTCAGGGTGGAGTTTATATAGGTTTCGCTGCCCGAAGGCTTGTCCAGGCTTGAAACCGGGTCCGGCTCTTTGCCTTTGGTAACGATAAATACCTTTCCCCGTTTCTGTTCAGAGGTCTGCCTGAGCTTTTCCTGCGCGATGGCAGGGTTCTGGATCTCCATGATCTTTTGAAGCATACCGTCCAACTGCTCTATCTCGGCATCCTTGCCCGAAGGCTGCATTGCCTGCATCATCTGTTCGAGCCGCTGCACCTCTGCGGTATTGGTGTTCCTGGAAGTACCGGTCTGGTACTCGTCACGAACCGGGGTTTTTGCTTCCTCCAGGCTTTCGTTAAGCTGCTGTAATTTCAGCTGTAAACGCTCTTCATTCCTGTCAAGGCTGGAATACCCCGAATTTTTGTAGTTCAGGCCGCTACCACCAAATCCCAACCTTTGCTCATCACTGCTGACCGGTTCTGTTACGGTATCGTCAAACTGGTAATACGGGTCATTCTTTTTCAGCTCCCTGATCTTTGCCGAGTCCTGGTCGGCCTGGGCATAATAGCTGAGTTTGTCCGGTTCCTGGTCGCTTTTAAAGTGCACGCCCGGCAAGTCCCTGTTAAACCCTTTATTTGTCTGGGCTTCCGTCGCAGTTACGCTTCCACCTCCCAATGTCCAAAAGGCCAGGGTAGTGAAGGGCAGTACCAATAGCGGCAATGCCGTGAGGAACTTACGTTGCCTCAAAAATTTAGCTGTGTGTTTCATTTCCATTTTCTCCTGTTTTTAATGTGTAAATCATAAAGTTGTTCCAGTGTCCTGATGCTGTCCAGCAGACCGGGATGAACCCTGTCAAATTCCCTGTAGGCCTTACTTCGATCGGGTGATCTTGCCAGACTGTCCATATACTGCCTGAAGGATTTGAGCTTGTTGTATTCTGCCTCGTTTAGAAATTCACTGTTGGCTGGCACCAAGGGTTTAGCAGGTAACGTGATCCTACCAGAGCCAATGAGATTTTTACCGGCAGGTTTGATCAGGAGGTAAGTGCTCAGAGAAGCGGAGGTAATAAGGAACATAAAGAGCAAAACCCTTTTAGTAGTCAGTGAAAGACGTTCGGTTTTACACTGCATCCACCGGGCGCAATTTCTTTGGATGGCTATTATCTTTTCCTGCCATCTTGATAACCCTTCAGTCTGCTGAAGGTCAGCTTGCCGCCTGTTCAGTAAATCTTTAAATTTTATCATTTCCTGTTCTCAATTTTGATGTCTTTGTTTTCCAGTGTTTCCCAGCGTTCGATCAGGAAGCCATGCGGATTGTTGTCACTGCGGCTCACGTTGCGAAGGCTGCCTGCCGTAACCAGGCTTCTGCTGACAATGCTTGTTGCCCTGATGAGACTCTGCGTGGCATAGCAGCGGAACGCATACGGGTAGGTTTCCAAACTGACCTGGATGCTATCCACCCGGATCTGCTGGCTGATATTGCCTGCGATAACATTGGCGAAATAGCCGTTCTCCTTTAAGTTGTCGTACTCTCTTTTTGCAGAGCCGTCAGCGAGATAAAGTGCTTTGGTAATATTGGCCTGGATGACTTTATCGTCCGGATCAAGCGTAAAGAAGTATTGGTGAAAACTCTTGATATGGTCCCTGGCTTCCACCGGTATATTCTCTTTACGGTCTGAAGCAAAGGCTTCTATTGCCTTGCCATTGGCTAGTATGTATATCTTTTCCTGGGCCTGGCCGACCAGGTTGAAGCTTTTATAAATGGCATAGCAACTGATCAGAACGCTACTGATGATCATTATTATTGTAAATCCCCTGACGTGCCTGAAAGCCGTGTCGAAGTTTTGTGCCTTTTTAAACATATTCTTTAGGTTTATGGTTTAGTTTGTTCCTTTTTTCCTGATATTTTATCGGCCATATAAGCTCCACCGTGGCCTATGGTCCTTCCTATGGCGCCTGCCATACCTTCGCCACTTGCTTTACCGGAATAGCCTTCCGCAATATTGTCTGGGATACCGGCTATATTACTTGCCCCGCTACCCATGCGGCCTGCGGCAGAAGAGCCTACTGTTGAAGTTGCTGATGATGCCATACCGGTGATCTTCTGCACCATGGCGCTACCGCCACCAGCGTTTACGATACTGTTTGCTATTGATGGGACGGTAAAATATCCGACGATCCCAATGATCATAAAAACGAGATATGCGATGTCTGTGGAGCTGAAAAAAGTGTCCCCTGCTTTATCGATCTGGGAAAGATCGAGCTTGATCATCTGCTCCTGGATCTTTCCGATGAGCGCGCCAAAAATGTTGGCTACCGGGAGCCAAAGGAAGATGTTAAGGTATTTGGCCAGCCATGCAGAGAGGGTGTGCTGGAAGCCGTCAAAAACGGCAAGGCCGAACACCAGCGGCCCCAATATGGCGAGAACGACCAGCTGGAAGGTGCGCAAAGTGTCTATGCATAAAGCTGCCGCCTCAAACAATACCCTGAGTACTTCGCTCAGCCATTCCTTAATGGAGTTGCGAAAATTGTAATAGGCTTTTTCCATGGAGAACCTGACCGAGTTGCCGATACCATCGATCACTCCTTCTTCACTAGGGTCTTCCTTGTAGGTATATTTATACCATTGGTTCCTGTCCCCGTTTTCTGAAGCGCCTACATACATCTGCCATTTATCCGTTTTTTTCAGCGCTTCCTCTTTTTGTTTCAGCAACCTGGCGATCGCATCCTTTGAGCCTTTGACCATTTCCCCTGTCGCAGAGACCGTCGGTTTCATGACGCCATTGATCATGGCCAGCACCGAAGGAAAGATCATGATACAGAAGCCCAGGACAAAGGGCCTGAACAAGGGGTAGAAATCTATCGGCTCGGCATTGGCGATATGCTTCCATACGCGGCTGCCGATGTACCAGGTTGCGGCAAAACCCGCAATACCTTGCCCCACGCTGATGAGCTTGCTGCACAAGGGTATCATTTCATCATACAATTGTTCCAATACGCCATGCAGCCCGCTCATTTCATCGGCTATGCCCTGGGCGTCCGCTATCAGTGGAAATACCAGCCCCACTATCATGCACAGCATGACCTTTACACACTTTTCCATTATTGTTGTTTTTAGTTCTTTATACCATATATGCTGCCCATTGAACGGGCATCCTTTTGTTCTTTTACCCTTTGTAAGACCAGCACCGAAGTCTGGCCGTTAAATGATCTCAGGAAGTTCACTTTATCCTG
>JAEUVW010000134.1 GCA_016786525.1 Chitinophagaceae bacterium | reverse complement strand
ACATCTCTACCGGAGACCTGCTGCGCGACGAGGTAGCACGCATGACCCCATTGGGCACCGAAGCTAAGAAGTACATGGACCAGGGCATGCTGGTGCCGGATGAGGTGGTGATCGGTATGATCAGCACCAAGATCGATGAAACCCCGGACAGCAGGGGATTTATTTTCGACGGCTTTCCCCGTACAAAGCAACAGGCCATAGCCCTCGATAAACTGCTGGAATTCAAGAACGCCCCGATCAACCTGGTGCTGGCGCTTGAAGTACCGGACGAAGAGCTGACCAAACGCATCCTGCACCGTGCCCTCACATCCGGCCGTGCAGACGACACCGAAGAGGTGATTAAAAAACGCGTGGAGGAGTACCGGGCCAAGACGGAGATTGTTGCCTCGCATTACGACGCTATGGGCAAAGTAGAGCGGATCAAAGGAGAAGGCAGCGTTGAAGACATATTCGGACTACTTTCAGCCGAAATCGATAAAATCATTTCCCCCGAATAAGCAGTGGAAAAAGCAAACTTTGTTGATTACATCCGTGTGTTTTGCCGGTCCGGGAAAGGAGGAGCAGGGTGCTCCCATTTTGCCCGTACCAAGTACAATGCACAGGCCGGTGTTGATGGCGGTGATGGCGGGAGAGGTGCGCATGTAATCCTCAGGGGCAATGCACAGCTGTGGACTTTGCTGCATCTGCGCTACCATAAAAACATACTGGCCGAAGACGGGCAGCGGGGCAGCAAAAGCAATATGACCGGCCGCGACGGGCAGGATATCTATATCGAAGTACCCCTGGGCACCATTGCGTACGACGAAGAGACCGGCGAAACCGAAGCGGAAGTGCTGGAAGACGGGCAGGAAATCGTCTGGCTCAAAGGTGGCCGCGGAGGCCTGGGTAATGCCAATTTTGCCACCGCCACCAACCAGGCACCGGACTATGCGCAACCCGGCGAACCCGGTATAGAAGGCTGGAAATACCTGGAACTGAAAGTATTGGCGGATGTGGGCCTGGTCGGCTTTCCGAATGCCGGTAAAAGCACCCTGCTTTCTACGATCAGTGCTGCCAAACCCAAAATAGCGGATTACGCTTTTACAACCCTGACACCCCAGTTGGGCATCGTACCCTACCGCGACGATAAATCGTTCTGTATGGCCGACCTGCCCGGTATCATCGAAGGAGCAGCCGAAGGCAAAGGCCTGGGTCATCGCTTCCTGCGCCATATCGAACGCAACCCGGTGCTGCTGTTCATGATCCCCGCCGACTGCCCGGACCATGCGGAGCAGTTCGATATCCTGATGAATGAGCTGGAAGAATTCAACCCTGAGTTGCTGCACAAAACGATCATCCTGGCCATCAGCAAAAGCGATATGCTGGATGATGAACTGCAGGAGGAGATTGCAAAGACCTTACCGGAAGAAGTACCGCACTATTTTATTTCCTCTGCCAGCGGCAAAGGCATCGTGGAGCTGAAAGACGCACTGTGGGCGGCTTTGAACACATCTGAAGAAGCATAGAAAGTTAAACTAAAAGTACTGTGGGTAACCGTTGATTCTTAGAGACCATTTGGGGTTTATCTAATTCATGAAATAACAGCAGTCCCTATATGTTTTACGGGCAATAGGAATTGTAACATGAGGCAGCGCAGATGAATATATCTTTCTGCCCTTCTGCGCATACTTTTGTCATGTCGCAGGCATCCGGAACCGCGTTCACGCGTTCATCTTACGGAAACCTCTCGCTTTAATGATCATTATAGCTTTTGCAGATTTGCGGGAAGACAGCATATATCCTTCCTGTAGTTCCTATTTCTCATTCATCAGCACATCCCGGGCTTTCAGCAGCTCTTCTTTCTGTGCTTTGCTGACACGCTTCTGTCATGCCGCAGGCATCCGGCACCACACTTTTACCTTACGGCAACCTGTCACTTTGATAAATCGTTAGCCCTGTAGGGCACAGAAGGCCTATAATCTGCTGTAGCGTTTTATTTTTCATTCATCAGCATATCCCTGGCTTTCAGCAGCTCTTCTTTTTGCGCTTTGCTGACCGCAGGATAGTGGATCTTCAGGCTTTCAAACTCCTGCAGGATGATCTCGCTGATGGCTAAGCGTGCACTCCATTTATTGTCTGCAGGAATGATAAACCAGGGCGCCTCATCCTTACTCGTCTTGCTCAGCATTTCTTCGTACGCAGCCTGGTACTCATCCCAGTGCGCGCGTTCCTTCAGGTCGTCTACAGAAAATTTCCAGTTCTTTTTCGGATCGTCAATGCGCTCGATAAAGCGTTTCTTCTGTTCCTCCTTGCTCAGGTGCAGGAAAAACTTCAGCACGATTGTCCCGTTTTCTGCAATGTTCTTTTCAAAGCGGTTGATCTGCTTATACCGCCTGTTCCAGAAAGCGGCATCAATATCCTTTACTGTTCGCACATCCGGCAGGTTTTCGCCCAGTATATACTCCGGGTGCACCCGTGTCACCAGTACATTTTCGTAATGCGATCGGTTGAAGATCGCGATATCGCCCCGTGCCGGCAGCTCCGTATAATGCCGCCAGATGTAGTCATGATCCAGCTCCTGGTGCGAAGGTTGCTTGAAGCTCACCACCTTCACGCCCTGCGGATTAAAGCCTGTCATCACGTGGCGCACGGCGCCGTCTTTGCCAGCCGCATCTATGGCCTGCAGCACGATCAGGATGCTGTACTTATTGTGCGCATACAGTTTGTCCTGCAGCATGGACAATTTAGCCAGGCTTTCGGCCAGCAGCTTTTCCGAAAGTTCCTTACTGATGCCATCGGGTGTATACTTCGTATCATACTTGTGCAGGGCTACTTTTTTACCCTCTTTGACCTTCAGGGTCTGTATGTACTTCTTAAACGCGGTAATGAACATAGAGTATGAGTTTATTGCTTTTGAAAAGTGTACACATAACAGAACGCAAACGCAAACGCATCCGTTTGATGCAACACCTGCCGTACTTCATTCAGGTGCCGTTCCCGCAGTTCCGGTGAGCCGCCGGTAAATACATAAAAAGACCGGGCTGTCTCTGTTTTCGATGCGATCTCGGGAAAATTATCATCATTCCAGCCAAACAGGTAGGCGCCCTCCAGCTTTGCATATTTGCTTTTGTGGGGGTGAATGCCGGTATAATAAATGTATGTATCCCGGCTTGCACAGTCAACATAAATCTCCTTGCCCTTGCCGCCTTTTTCCAGGATATAGTCCAGGCCGGCAGTAAGCTCCTGGAAGTTCAGCTTTTCATAAA
>JAEUVW010000133.1 GCA_016786525.1 Chitinophagaceae bacterium | reverse complement strand
AGACTATAAAGCGCTTGGAAAGCAGGTCGAGTTGCTTATCAGAGTTGAGTAAGTAATCATACTCGCCGCCTTTGTAATACGGTTCCAGCACGTTGAGGAAGTTGGCAAGATCAAAGTCTTTTTCCCTTACTTTCTTTTCTTCCAGCACTTCCCGGTAGTCGCTCTGTACGTATTCATAGAAGCCGTTAAAGGAAGGATAATCCTCATGCTGTTTGATGCGTTCGATATAACCGCTCACAGCGTTGGATAACGCTACTTCCTCGGAGCGTTTCGGGGGTTCGTCGTCACGTTTCCAAAGGGTAAGAATGAGTGTTTTGATGCTTTCCCTTTTTTCAATATCGAACACACCATCGTCTGTGAAGAAGGGATTAAAAGCAATCGGGTTATCCTCAGTGTACGTGAAATACACACCGTCTTGTCCTTTGGTTTTTCCCTTAATGAGTTCGCAGAGTCCCTGGTAACTGTTACCGGTATCCACGAGCAGAACGTGAGCGCCCTGTTCGTAATACTGTCGTACCATGTGGTTGGTAAAAAAAGACTTGCCTGAACCCGACGGACCTAATATGAACTTATTGCGGTTCGTAATGATGCCACGCTTCATGGGCAGATCTGAAATATCCAGATGAATAGGCTTGCCTGTAAGCCTGTCGGCCATCTTAATACCGAAGGGTGAGGGTGAACTCTGGTAATTAGTTTCTTCGGTGAAGAAGCACAATGCCGGTTCAATGAACGTATAAAAACTTTCCTCTGCCGGGAAATCCCCTGCATTTCCCGGCATCGCTGCCCAATACAGCGTGGCAACGTCTGTGGTGTTATGCCGTGGCTTGCATTCCATCAATGCCAGTGCACTGCCCGTGTCGTTCTTCAGGTGCTTCAGCTCATGCGGATCGTCTGACCAGGCCATCACGTTGAAGTGTGCCCGGATAGAGGAAAGCCCATAGCTGTGCGCTTCATTGAGATAACGCTCGATCCACTCTTTGTTGATCTGGTTGGCACGACTGTACCTTGCCAGGGAGTGCATATTGCGTGCGGACTTTTCAAACTTGCGCAGGTTCTCTTCGCTGTTATCTAAAAACAGATACTGATTGTAAATGTGATTACAGTTAAGCAGCAACCCTACAGGCGATGCAAAGGATAAAAGGCAGTCGCTCCTGTCTGTTGAAAGTTTTTCGTATCGGGTATTTGCCGATACCGTTCCGGGAAGGTCGTCCGTATCAGATAAGGTATGCAGACTTAAACGTTTATTGCCTACACGTACTTCCTCATTTCCCAGGCCGATATCCTGCATAGCTGTCCCCGCTTCCCTTGACAGGGTAAGATATTGCTCCAGTAATCCCAGGCTTTGCGGCGCACCAATGATGTCTTCTTCGCTAAGGCGTTCCAGTTTCACAAACCCGCTATCGTTCACGATCCGCTCAAACTGAGCGACCGCCTCCATAAAACGGCGAACGGTTTCCCTGTCCCTGATTTCTTTGGGGATAAGAACACCTTTACAAAGCGAGCTGAAATTGCTTTGCATCCGCATTCGTTCCTTTGTTGTCTTGGTCAGGAACAGGTAGCAATAATGGTTCAGGAACGGGCGCTCATTAAAATGGCGCTGATAAGATTTTGCAAGAAAGCTCTGGTTCTCCTGCGCAATGTCGGGATCGTAGTTCTCTCTGATATACCAATCTTGCTTGTGGATAATGGAAAAGTCCGGCAATGTTTTGATCGCCTTGTGCCATGCCGAATGGATGGCATCATATTCCGGTGCAGCTACGGTGAACAGTTCCGGCAGATGTACCCGAAAACATGCCGTTATATCTGCATCCTTGGAGATGATGCAATGGTTCTCCACTGCGAACAGCGGAAACTTACTTTCCAGTGTCGTGGTCTTTGCGGTGTTTCTCATACGGCACTGGATTTATGGGTTAACTTCAGGTAGCGATGTGCAGGCTTGCGACAGACGATGTACTTCGGATGTCTTTTTCTTGCACCGAGCTTCATTAATCCGTGCTCACCGTACTTACCATTGAGCGCAAATGTTTGCCAGATAATGAGCGATGCACCACCGGCTCCAATAAGCAGGCAGATATAGGAGTTCACCCCAGCCATATACATCACCATCACAAGGATCAGCACACCGAGCAATCCACCTGCAAAAATGAACAGGTACTGCGCCTTCAATCCGTTGAACTCAACTGTTCTTCCGATGCCTTTATTGATATTGTATTTACTCATAGGGCGTCGGATTAAAGGAAGAATGAACGAAGGATGGTAGCAGCCACAATAAGGAAGATGCACGCACCGAACCAGCTTGCCGCAGTCTTGCTCGTGTCGGGATCGCCACTGCTGAATTTGTTGTACACCTTAACACCTCCGATTAACCCAACGACGGCTCCAATGGCATAAATTAATTTGGTAGCCGGGTCAAAATAAGAGGTCACCATTTGTGTGGCCTCGTTGATGCCCGCACCTCCATTTCCTTGAGCGAATACACCAAATGCTGACAGCAATGCAGCGCCTGTCAGCCACACTTTTTTTCTTTGCTTTTCCATGTTTGAACTGAATTATTTTGTTACTACTTTCCCGCTTCATGCGGGCTTCGGAACAAAAATGTCATGGAAATTGAAGCGCTCTAACGATGTGTCTTTCAGTGGAATTACTTGGCAGTAGGTGGCTTTGTGATGAGGTTTCGGGGCATAAAAAAAGTGTCAGGATTCTACAATCCTGACACTTGAAAATGAAGTACAATAAGCAGCAGTTTTTTAGTCGATCTACATCTTTCGACCTTTACCTTTTTGCGATTTATTTACTGGCGGTTTGATCATCGGTTTTTGTTTTTTCGCCTGCTTTTGTTGCCTTTTCAGGTTCTCCTTTATAATTTCCGGCAAGTATGTTTGCTGCCACGGAATTGTTTGAGCGATGAAATGGGATTTTACGCCGATCTTTTTTAAGTCGTCTTTTATATCCCAACCACCGTGCCTGTTCCACCCAATAGGATCAAGGTCTTTCTGGAATGGGAACTGAACCGCTATCAGGTCTTTTGGAAAGTCAGTGATCTTATCGTAATCCAGTTCCCTAAATTCATGTTTCTTTGGATCGTAGGGTATCAGGTAGGCGTTCCTGTCTTCAGAAAAATAATGATCGATTTCATCGAACACTATTCCATTAGATAAAAAATCATCTTTTGGCCGCAGCATATCCATACGTATGTCCACATAAAAAAGATGACCGGCAATATCAACAGTAGGTAGCCTTCCTTTATTCAACCGCAGGTCAAAAGCATACTGATCCACCATCAGTTCAAAATCAGTTTTAGTCTTTACCTCATCCACGGTGAGGCCATACTTTTGTGCCATACCAACGGGATCAAGCCCCACAAATTCCGGTATCTCTATCAATACATCGCTTTTCTCAAATACATCGGGAATATTCTTAGTTTTCCTGTTGTATTCAAAAGAATACCCTTCACCAAAGTCTGTCATATCTTTAAAGGAAATTACATTGCCTTCATTGGCTTTTTCCCGAAGTTCAAATTTGCTCACATCAACAACGAAGGCTGTTCCTTCTATATCCACTGTAGGCAGGTCCGGTT
>JAEUVW010000124.1 GCA_016786525.1 Chitinophagaceae bacterium | reverse complement strand
TCGATAAACAGGCTGAACCTTTCTTCTATATTGACACCCAGGCCTGCGATCCAGCTCAGGTTATACAATTTCGTGTTCCGGTTGTTGTAGGCATTGTAAGGATAGGAGGAGCCGATGATCTCTCCCGCCTGCACATCGCTGCTGAGCAGCAGGTTGTGACCGATGCCGCCTTCAACGAAGAGCGCAGATTTTTTGCCGAAGCGCAGGACACTCTTTTGGGCGATCAGGTCCAGCGTTATATAATGCAGGGTGTTCTTAATGTCCGTTTGCGTGGGGGATACCACTTGTGTAATACTGCCGGGAAAAGCAGGAGCAGGCAGCTCCATAAACTGTGCGGGTTGCACTGATCCCCTGCGGGTATAGGACAGGCGTGTTTTGTATGAAAAAAGGTCAAGTACTTTGTTGTGAAACAGCCGGGATGCGGTGGCATAGCCGCCGATATAAAAGCCGGGGTTTGCATTGAGCTGGGTCGTGCCGTCCGCTGGTTTTTGCGGGTTATACAGTAATTGTGTAGAGCGGTTCAGGCCGCCTTCGATACCATAAGTGTATTGCTGGGCACGGGCGGAACAGGTAAACAGGATGATGCCTGCTGCCAACAGGCGCATGAAGCGTTTTTGCATAGTGTGTTTGTTTTCGGAATTAAACGCCACCTGCCCGCGAATATTGTTCCGGCCATTGCTGAAGGGTGAAAAAAGAAAGCCATGTGTACAGTACAATCTTTGTAGGGGCCAGTTGTTGCGGGCCGGGCGCAGGATATTGTTGCTGAAGCAGGCATTCCCGCAGCCGGAGGCATGTATGTCTTTCCGTTGGGTTTGAGCGTTGGCCAGAAAGGACGCATGGTACCATTGGCTATTTACACAGCTTATTCAATGACGATTCTGTGGCGGGTAGCGTTGCCTTCTTCGCCTGTAAGCTCGAGAATGTAGTGTCCTTTGCACCCGCACCCTGCGCCTGCAGTACGGCGCTGTCGCCTTTGTTGATGCTGGCATCCGGCCCGGCATAAATTTATTGACTGCCTGCAGGGGCAGCTGCGCTTTGTGATCTGAGCAGGCGTTTGGCTAATTTGCCTATGGTGAGTCCCTGTACCAGGATGCTGAATACAACGCAGCTATAGGTGATCACCAGCAGCAGGTTTTTGGCTTCGCTTTCCGGCAGCGATAAGACCAGGGCCAGGGAAAGCCCTCCGCGCAGGCCACCCCATACCAGTATTTTCGATTCGTTGCTGCTAAACCCTGTGCGTCCCGGCAGCAGGAGCCGGGGCAGGAAGACGATCAGGATGCGCGACAACAGTACGATCAGGACGGTCAGGGCGCTGATAATAAGATAGCTTACCTTGAAGTCGATGACGACCAGTACAAAGGCGATCAGGATAAACAGGATGGCATTCAGGACCACATCCAGCAGTTCCCAGAATTTATGCACATACTCCAGGGTCTGGTCGCTCATGGCTGCTTTCTGCTTATAGTTGCCGACAAACAAACCCATGATCACCATTGCCAGGGGAGCGGATAAGTGGAAATACAGGCAAGTGCTGTATCCTGCCATCACAAAGGCTATGGTCAGCAGCACTTCTGTTTCATAATTGTCGATCGACTTCAGCAGCCTGTGCAGTCCATAACCCAGCACCAGGCCGGAAAGAACACCTCCTATGGCTTCCTGCAGGAACAGGAGGCCAAACTGACCGAAGTCTATGGTATCCCTGCCCAGTTGCAGGGTCTGCAGTAAGGCTATAAAGACCACTACGCCGACACCGTCGTTAAACAGGGATTCGCCTACGATAGTCGATTCTATTTTCCGGGGTACATTGGCTTTGGTCAGGATACCCAGCACAGCGATAGGGTCTGTGGGTGAAATAAGTGCCCCGAAGATCAGGCAATGCAGTACGCTGACCGGCACCTGGAGCAGCTGGCAGGTATAGTACAGCAGGCCCCCGATAATGATAGTGGAGCACAGCACACCGCATACCGCAAAAAAAGTAATGGGCCTGATCTGGCTCCGGATATCCAGCCAGCGGGTATGAAAGGAACCGGCAAACAGCAGGAAACCCAGCATGATCTCCAGCACCAGCTTGCTGATATCGACCTGCCGGACCACCTTCCGGATCGCCGCATATTGCTGCATGTCCCAGAAGCCGCAGGCCAGGATGGCAAGCGACAATAAGGTGGACAGGAAGAACAGGCCGATGACAAAGGGCATCCGGATGTACCGGTTGTTGAGATAGGCAAAAAAGGCGGAAATGGTAATCAATATGGTGAGGATAAGGTATAATCCCATAAAAATTAATTTTTAATACAGTGCTGTAAAACAAATATACACATCTTATTCGGGCTGCGTATAATCCTGTAAAACAATAGCGAAATCCTGTAAACATAGTACTGGCCGGAAAACAGACCTTTACAGCTCATTAATTGTTAACGGCTAAATCAACTATTATGAACAAGAAAGCAGTTGGAATACTCAGCGCAGCATTATTGATTGCAGGCGGACTGATCCTGCAAAACCTGTACAAAAGGAAAAAACTCAAAAACCTCGAAAATGGTTTGGAGCCATTGAAAAAAGGCGCAAAAAAAATGCGCAAAATACTGGAGCAGGCACACCTGCCGGGAACCCCTGCTCAAAACTAAATTGATTGTGTTTGATCAGTACGGAAACCGGTCGCATGCTGCGGCCGGTTTCCGTTTCGAAAAAAAAGTCCGGGGAAAAATCCACGAT
Organism: Chitinophagaceae bacterium; assembly: GCA_016786525.1. Classification (GTDB taxonomy): domain Bacteria; phylum Bacteroidota; class Bacteroidia; order Chitinophagales; family Chitinophagaceae; genus Rurimicrobium. The sequence goes on along the minus strand of JAEUVW010000124.1, from coordinate 6,410 downwards.
TTAAGACCCAAAAACAGGAGTGTATGCTTTGCTCATTTACTTTCACATCGTTTTTGGAACCTTTGTTTGTTTAGCCATGCCCGCAAGGGCGTGGTTTTTTTATTAAGATAACAATGTATTCATCGCAGCACATTTTTCATTTGTGTGTAACATCAAAAAATTACTGTCCGGACAGCAGAGTATCTGTTGATATGACGATTTATTTTTTATATACTTTCTAAAAAATCGTGGAAATTTCCCTGCCAGTGAAAGCCGCTTTGGGCTTAGGTTTGTAAAACAATGCAGCAGGCATTCTCCATACGTCAACACTGGCCCCCGGCAGGTCTGAAAAGCCGGAAAAATACTGGCGCTAGCTAAGTATAAACTGAAACTAAAACAGGGACTCTTTGTGAGCCCCTTTTTTATTGGAATTATATAAAGAAATACTGCTGACCCGTAACAGGAAAGATGCCTGGTATCAGGAGCTTTGTACCGGACAAAAAACCAAACATTATGGATACCAGTACCGGAGAATTAGATGATATGAAAACCCTTTCTTCCTGCATCAGGATGCTGGAACGAAAAGGATTTACCGTACAGTTCAAAGCAAACAATATGGGTATTAAATCACTGGCCACAGATAAGCAGTTTGCCCCGGGCCAGGTGCGTATCCTGAATTTTTACCGCTTTGAAGGAGCGTCCAACCCCGACGATAATGCCATACTCTATGCAATAGAAACAGAGGACGGCGAGCGGGGGACGCTGATCGATGCCTATGGGGCTTACGACGATGCACACATTACGGCCTTCGTCAAAGAAGTGGAGGCTATTGAGAAGAAAGTAGACAAGAGCAAAAGCCTGTAAAAGGGTTATTGCACGCCAGGCCTGGCTCCTGAAAAGGTAACTTAAAATTGATCTGGCGCCGGTTTCCTTCAGGACGGTTTTAATAAATTAGCTCAAAATTGAAAGGCTATGGAAAAGATATTCATCGAAGCCATTTATGAACTGACGCAGGCCATAGAAGTGCTCGCGCTTAAGGTAGATGAGCTGGATCAGACTTCAGCAAAGCTGCTGGAACAGAATGAGCGCATCACCCGTTTGTACCACAAGCTGGTGGAAAGCAAATTTGCCGTTAAAGACCCTTCCGCTCCGGAGTAAAATGCCGTTTGGGGAAATAAGCAGCTTTGCCGCAGCAAGGCTGCTTTTTTATGGAGTACCGGGTTTTTCCTCAGGCAGCTCCGGTGGTATCTGCGGTATTTCCGGTTTTTCAATAGGCCCCGGTTCGGTGTCAAACTTTTTTTTCTCCCTGTTGATTTCTTTCTGCTCCTTCTTCGAGGGGTCGGTAATCTCCGGTTTGTTGGGTATGGGCCGGGGATTGGGCTGTTCTGGCTTTTTCATTGTTTGTTTTTTAAAAAGGCGCCTGCGGGCTGCAGTTCTTCATTCCTGCCGCTGCCTTTTGCTGAGCTTTAAAGGTACAGGCACAGCAGGGTACCTGGTGTCAACATTATCCAAAAGTATGCGGGGATTCCGGCATCTTGAAATCGTGTAAGCATACAGCCCAATGCTGTAACAGTACAAGCGTTGTAAAGCCGCACTTTTGTATCGGTTCTTTTGTTAATCATTAAACACAAACGATATGAAAAGCACAACAATGATCCTTGCAGGAGCAGCGCTGGTATTGGGAGGAGTAGCCCTGGCCAGGAGAATGTCCGCCCAGGACAAGAAGAAATTTAAAGAAATGCTGCGCAACAAAGTGGGCAGCAAACTGCCGGGTTTCCTGCAGCCTAAGCTCAACACCGGCAACTAAGCCTGTTTCAGTACCTGCTTGCAGCAGGCTGGAAGGTGACGCGCTCTTTGGGCGCGTCACCTTTTTTACGCCTGGGAGGCGTGCTGCAATGATTTCACCTGTAATATTGCAGATCAAAAAAAGAAGAAGCGTGTACCGATCCCTGCTCTGCCTGTTCGTACCCCTGCTGCTCTGCATACAGGGGGCCGGGCAAAAGAAGTACCCCGGTTCGCTGCAAACAGGCGACCTGCTCTTCCAGGACCTGGACTGCGGCGGGCTTTGTGATGCCATAGAGCAGGTGACCACCAGTTTTGGAGGGCGTCATTTTTCGCATATCGGGCTGGTGGTGAAGGCTGCAGACAGTATATTCATCATAGAAGCCATAGGAGACAAAGTGCAGCGTACACCGCTGGCGCGCTTTGCGGCGAGAAGCAGTAAAGAAATGCTGATGGGCCGCGTGAAAAAGCAATACCGCCACCTGTTGCCGGAGGCCCTGCGTTTTGCCGAAAGCCAGTTGGGCGTGCCCTACGACAGGGCATTCCTGTATGATAATGGCAGTTACTATTGTTCCGAACTGATCTATGATGCGTTTAAGGCTGCCAACGGGCATAAAGATTTCTTTGTGCTGGAGCCGATGACCTTTAAACCCATGGGCAGCGAGGCGTACTTCCCGGTATGGGAAACTTACTACCAGGACCTGGATATGGCTATTCCCCAGGGCGCGCCCGGCATCAATCCCGGAGGTATCTCCATGTCTCCGAAGATAGAGGTGTTTACTTATCAGCCTTGATTGCTTCTGCGGCAGGCGTAGATGAGCTCGTCGATATATTCCCCGTTTTTAAAGATCGTTTGTTCAAAACGCCCTTCCAGCACAAAGCCGGCCTTTTCGATCACTTTCTGCGACGATGTGTTGTGCCCGAACACGCGGGCAAATATCCTGCTGACGGGCAGCGCCTCGAAGGCGATCGGGATCATTTGTTTCAGGGCTTCCGTCATGATGCCTTTGCCCCAATGCGCTTCGGCAAGCCAGTAGCCTACTTCCGCATTCATGCGCAGGATATCGGTCTGCGGGTGCATGCCGATATTACCGCTGGCTTTACCGTCCACGCAGATGGCCATCATTTTAGAAGGGCAGTTGGTCGTCGCCCACTGCAGGAATTTTTCACCGCTTTCCCTCGTATAAGGATGCGGGAAAGAGTCCGTCATATTGCGTGCAATATTGGGGTTGTTGGCCCCGGTAACCAGATCGTCCAGGTCAGACAGGCTCCAGGGGCGTAGTTCAAGCTTCATAAGCGTTTAGTTGAGCAGCATATTGTCAATAAGCCGTACCGTGCCGATGCGGGTAGCGATCAGGGCGACCATCCTGCGGCCGGGCTCATATTGTGCCAGCGGAGCCAGGGTGTCCGCATCCGCCAGGCTGACGTACTCCGTTTCAAAGCCCTTGGCGGCCATCAGTTCCAGGCATTCTTTCTGCACAATGGCAAAGTCGCTGCCGCTTTCAAACTTGCTTTGTATCGATACCAGGCATTGGTAAATGATGCCGGCAAGGGCCCGCTGGCTTTCATTCAGGCGCCTGTTGCGCGAGCTCATGGCCAGGCCGTCGGGTTCGCGGCAGGTAGGGCAGGCCACGAAGCGTACCTGCTCTGCCAGGCCCATCTGCCTGCACAGGTCTTTGACCACCAGGCATTGCTGGTAATCTTTGCTGCCCATATAGAGGGCATCCGGCTGTACGATGTCCAGTAAGATGGCCATCACCTTGCCGACCCCGTTAAAATGCCCGGGCCGCATGGCCCCCTCAAATACCGTCTCCAGGCTGCCAAAATGATAGGCTGCAGCCTTTTCCGGTCCCTGAGGATAGATCTCCTGTACGGAAGGCAGGAACAGCACAGCGCAGCCCGCCTGCTCCAGCAGGGTGATGTCGTCCGGGATGGTGCTGGGGTATAAGTCAAAGTCCTGCTTGTCATTGAATTGCGCGGGGTTGACGAAGATGCTGCATACCGTAACACTGCCTTCGGCCTTTGCCTGCTGCACCAGCGATATGTGCCCCTTATGCAAGGCCCCCATAGTCGGAATGAACCCAATAGGGGTACCGTTTTTTCTTTGTCCGGCAAGGTATTCCTGCAACTCCGCAATCCGTTTAAAAACAATCATAAATGGGCTTTTTAACTAGCAGGCTGCAAATAAAACGATTTTCGAATTAATATTTTAGTAATTTTGCAGCCTAAAATTTTAAGACTTAATAAAAGTCTGTCATTTTAACTTAAAATCAAAGTATGTCGGTAGATACTAAAAAGCGTGTCCTTATTGTTTGCAACGAACTTTCTCCCTATCTCGAGTTTTCTGAATTTGCTGCTATCCTGAATAAGCTGGCGATCAAGACCTTCGAAGCAGGGATAGAAGTCCGGGTCATTATGCCCCGGTTTGGTGTGATCAATGAGCGCCGGCATAAACTGCATGAGGTCGTGCGCCTGTCGGGCATTAATATTATTGTAGACAAAGACGACTACCCCCTGATCATTAAAGTAGCCTCCCTGCCGAACGCCCGCCTTCAGGTGTACTTTATGGACAACGACGACTATTTCAAGCGTAAGTTCGTTTTCCGCGATGAGAATGAGAAATTCTACGAAGACAATGCAGACCGTATGGTCTTCTTCTGCAAGAGCGCACTGGAAACGGTAAAAAAATTCGGCTGGCCTCCGAACGTGATCCATTGTCACGGATGGATGACTTCCCTGATCCCTTTATTCCTGAAAACCACTTACAAAAAAGAGCCGGTATTCGGTTTCTCCAAATGTATCTATACCGCGCAGGCCGACCAGTTTAAAGAAAAACTGAGCGACGAGCTGGTGCGTAAAGCAATGATCAGCAGCGACATCAAGGAGAAGGACCTGGAGATATTTAAAGACAGGACCAATACCGCGCTGACCCTGGGCGGCGCCAAATGTGCCGATGTGGTGATCATGGGCGACAAGAAGATGCCGGCGAAAATAACGGAAGAGATCAAACCCAGCCGTACCAAGAAAGTACTGCCTTTTGATCCGGAATGGGTGGAGGATGTGACGTCCCTGCTCGATCTGTATAAAAGCTTAACAGACTCTTAGTTTTGTTTTTTATTTCTTCGCTTTAAATTTTTTTAAGCTTGTTTCACCGAATTTCATTGCGCAGCATCCTACCGGCAGCTCTGGTATTGCTGATCTGCTTTTGTGTTTCCTGTAAAGAAAATACCATTATCCGTACGGATGTAGTACCGGCTGTAGACAATATCACGGTGTTCGGTACCGACACGCTCACGCTGGTCACCAATACGGTACAGGATGATACCGTAGTGACGAATGCTTATGTATCCGGCCTGAACGTATACATGGGGGCCGGCAATATCAGCAATGACGCTTATTTCGGCAAGACCTCGGCAAGCTTCTACTTCCAGGTACGCCCCCCGCAAGACAATTACAGCTTCGACCGATCCAAATACCAGCTGGATTCCGCAGTACTCATTCTCCCGTATAGCGGCACCTCCTTTGGTGATACCGTGGGAAGTGCCGGTTACCAGACCTTTAAAGCCTACCGGATGACCGAGCCTATTTACTTTGACTCGGTATACTATGCCAGTTCGCCTGCCAAAAGTGTAGAAGGGACCCCTTTTGCCACCAAAACCGTTTTTATCCCGGAACTCGTGAACAGCAAACGGGACTCTACTCTTGTCGGTGGAAAGAAACGTGCACCCCACATGCGTATGCGGATCACCGACGATAACCTGGTCAACAGGATCATCGATGCCGGGGCAGCCAACACGGCAGCATTTATTTCTATTTTCAACGGCATCTACGTTACTACAGAGGCAGGAGGAAACACCATACCATACTTCCGCCTGAACGGGGACGACGTGTTTACGAAAGCCGGTATCCTGATGTATTATCATACCCGCAATTCCGGCGGATTGGTAACCGATACGCTTACGGCCTCCTATCCCTTCGACCCTACCGCCAGCCAGACCAAGACGGCCTTCTTCAATAAGGTGAGTCGCGACTATACCGGGTACCCGGTCAAATACCTGTTTTCTTCCACTTCCGGCACTGAAGGAACAATTGCCGTTCAGAACCTGCCGGGCGCAGCAATAGACCTGCGCATTCCCTATGCCAAGAACCTGCCGCGCTGTATTGTCAATAAAGCAGAGTTGGTGATCACGCAGATACCGTCGCCTATGGATGGGGTCTTTGCCCCCCCGGACCGCCTGTATCCCATGGTCGTCAATGAGTATGGGGTAAAATCGCGTATTGCGGACCTGAATGCAACCACATCTACCGCCTCACTTTATTTTGTAGACGGCTACAGCAGGTCTGCCAATGTAGGGGGAAAAATTGTGAATCAATATGTGCTGAATTTCCCCAGAGAATTACAGAATGCTATTGTAGAGCAAAAAAAAGAACTTAGATTGCGTATCAATGGCACGCAATCCTTTATAGGAGCGTTCAGGCTTACGGCTGCCGGCAGCAATTACAGCCAACCCGCTTACAGGATAAAGCTGAATGTCGTTTATACCAAATTTTAATAACCGCAAATACTAACGAAACATGTGTGGCATTGTAGCCTATATCGGCAATAAGGAAGCTTACCCCATATTGATCAAAGGGCTGAAAAGACTGGA
>JAEUVW010000121.1 GCA_016786525.1 Chitinophagaceae bacterium | reverse complement strand
AAATGACAGGGCCGGAATTCAGCCCGGAAGCCCTGGAGTACCTGCAGACCCTGAAAGGGAAAAAAGGAACGATTGTGATCCGGCAGGTCATGACAGAGAAAGCCTCCGTGATTTTTGAAACGCCTTACCGTATCGAACTGACTTTTATAAAATAGCTTCCTGCGCCCGGTATGTTTATTGCCAGAGGTCGTAGTGTACTGCCAGTTTGAGATAAGTGGGCCTGTAGTTGATACTCACAGTGCCTGCATTGCTCTGGTCGAGATAAAATGCCATAGGAATATCTTCAGTAAACAGTTGCAGGAGCTGCCGCTTCAGGACCAGGCAGGTACTGAACCTTTTGTTGCGCAAAGGCTGATACACGATGCCTGCGCTGACCGAAGGCATGATCTTTCTCCGGTATTCATTGATCACTTTCATATTGCTGTCCAGGTCCATGTCAAAGCGCGTTACAGTACTTGTGCCGGAGGAGATGCCGTAACTCAGGCCGGGTTCAAACAGGTATTCCAGCCCGATGCCGGCCAGGATTTTCAGGTGCTCGTAGCGGGTAGGGAAACTGATCTGCCCTTCAAAGCCCAGGTTGTATTGATAGATGGTGAATCCCTTGTAGCTGTTGATGCTATACCGTATGGGGTCGTAAACCAGGTTCAGCTTACCTGTAAATCCAAGGCCGTTCTCCTGTGCGGGGTCTACACGGGTGTACAGGCCCAGTTCGAAAACGGGGAACCAGTTCAGGTTGTCGCCCGGAGCCAGCTTCATGCCGGTAGCAAAAGCGGCGCCTAAAGAAGCCCTGTTTTGTGCCCCGGATGTAATAAAACATACCGTGCAGGCCAGTAGAATGATTGTTTTTCTCATACAGATCGGACGAATAAGCGTAAAAACGGAAAGCAGATTGCCTTAGTATGCTGTTTTGTCCCTGGCAAAGTCGCAACTGATGCCCAGCCTCAGGTAAAGCGGCTGATAGTTGGTCGGAGCCTGCCCGCTTTTGCCTGTACTCATGCTATAGGCCGGGATATCTTCTTCGAAAGCATCCAGCAGGTTTTGCCGGAGCAGGCAGTACAGGCGCACTCTTCTCACCCAGTTTACTTCATATTGCAGGCCTATACTGGCGGAAGGGATCAGCGGTCTCCGGTAGGCGTTAGCCAGGTGCTGCATGCTGTCTATCTGCCCGCCGGGTTGATACGTTGCAATGCCGGTACTGCTCGTTACCCTGTAGGCGGTGGTAATGGACATTTTGTAATCCATGCCAATGCCGGCCAGCAAGCGGAGCCGTTCGTTGCGCATGGGAAACATGATCAGGCTTTCGAAGCTGAGTGAGCGGTGCATGAAGGAGACATAAAATTTACTGGCCCATGTGCTTTCGCTTTGCAGTTTGTACAGAGACGGATCCCAGAGGATGCCCAGCCTGATCCAAAGGCCCAATGCATGGGGCTTGGGCTGTTCCAGCCTGAGTGAAAACGAAGGCTGGAATGCGGCCAGTTGGTTGTAATATTTTATGGGATACAATTTGGCCCCGGCCTCCATACTGATGCCCGGCATTGCTTTATACTGGGCCACGGCGGCAAGTGGTAAAGAAAAAGGAAACAGGCCCCATGCCAGGGCCTTCCGTACGACACTCATGTTTGAAAGTTATGAAGGCAAAACGTAAATCGCAGAGGATTAGTATGTTCTTTAAAAAATCCGCACCTTTGCCTCCACAATTCTATCTTATGGCTTTCTCCAAAATCGACATCCACACGCACATTATGCCTGAGCATATCCCGAACTATTTTCAAAAGTTCGGCTATGGCGAATTCATCCACCTGGAGCATCATTGCCCCGGCTGTGCCCGCATGATCAAGGGGGATAAGGTGTTTCGTGAAGTAGAGCAAAACTGCTGGGATCCTGCGGTGCGCATGAAGGAGATGGATATGACGGAGGTCGGTATCCAGGTGTTGTCTACCATACCGGTGCTGTTCAATTACTGGGCCAGGCCGGAGCATGGCCTGGAAACTGCCCGCTTTTTCAATGACCATATTGCCCAATCCTGTGCGTATCATCCTGACCGGTTTATCGGGATCGGCACTGTTCCGCTGCAGGATATCGACCTGTCTATACAGGAAATGGAGCGTTGTGTCAAAGAGTTGAAGATGCCCGGGCTGGAGATCGGTTCCAATATCAATGGCAAAAACCTGAGCGACCCGTATTTCGACCCGTTCTGGAAAGCCGCAGAGGAACTGGGCTGCAGCATTTTTGTACACCCCTGGGAAATGATGGGTGAAAAGGATATGACAAAATACTGGCTGCCCTGGCTGGTCGGTATGCCTGCAGAAACAGCCCGCGCCATCGCTTCCATGATCTTTGGCGGCGTGTTTGAGCGCTTCCCCCGCCTGCGTGTGGCCTTTGCCCATGGGGGAGGCAGTTTCCCCTTCACCATCGGGCGTATCGAGCACGGCTTCAACGTGCGTCCTGACTTGTGTGCGATCGACAATAAAGTAAATCCTCGCGACTACCTGGGCAAATTCTGGATCGATGCCCTGGTGCACGACGATAAAGCGCTGAACTATGTGATCGATGTGATCGGGGAAACCAAAGTCTGTATGGGCAGCGATTATCCTTTCCCGCTGGGAGAACATCACCCCGGCAAACTGATCGAATCGATGGATTATTCCGCCGGACAAAAGCACCGCTTACTGCATGAAAATGCCATGCAGTGGTTATACGGGAAATAATCTTCGGAGCAGCAACTCCGCTTTGAAAGCTGTATGGTCACAGCTCAGACCTGGTGTTCCTGTTGGTTTGCTTCTGCTATCCTGTGCTAAACGCTCGCCTTGTTAGCGTTTGACCCGATTCCTGCCTCAACAGGTTTCCATCCCATCACTACTGCAGGAGAGATCATCCTTCGTCCGGGAGTTTTGATAAGGGTTGGATGAAGGCCTATTGCTTTACTAATTTATGAAAAATAACGCTGCCGTCGCTTAAGGTAACCCGTATGAGGTAAAAGCCCGTAGCCAGGCCCGAAAGGTCAAGGGTGCAACGCTCACCTGAGATACCTGTCTTTTGTACCAGCACAGAACCTGCAGGGGACAGGATGTCTACGCTTGCCTGTATGGCCGGCACTGCAAAAAAGATGTCCGCAAAAGTGCTGGCAGGGTTAGGCTGCAATCTTGCCTGCAGGCTGGTATTTGCCGGTATGCCCCCCAGGCCCTCTACCGTAAAGCAATCTGAAGTATCCGTGCAGGAAGCTTTCCGGACGATGAGCGCATATTTTCCATTCGATGTGGCCGTAAAGATCCTGGCGTTTGCGCCGGGTACGTCCGCGAATGCCGGACAGGTAACCCACCGGTAGACAGCGTCGTTTTCTTTGGCCATCAGGGTGCTGCCCAGTTGGAATACCGTATCTGTGATTTTGTCGATGGTAAGGTGGATCGTGAGCTCCTGGTCGCATTTGCGGTCGGTCTTGATCATTTGGGTGAAAGTGCCCGAGCTGGTATAGGTTTTTCCCTGCAGGGAATAGCTTTCGCAGCTGCTCACCCTTGTTGTATCAACAGAAAATTGACAAATGCTGTACTTCTGCAAAAAACTGCTGATGTTGACGGCATCGGTATATACCCCCCGGGAGTCAACAGGGTCAAAGTAGACGTAACTAGACCATTGACCAGCCGTGTAAATATTACTGTAAGCATCTGCCAGTATTTGTTCACCCACAAGGCCTCCGCCAAAAAGCAGGAGTATGTCCCTGCTCCACAGGTAATTGCCTGCACTGTCCAAACCGGAAATAAACAATGCGTTGCCTGCGGCGGGATTGGAAGCCCAGACGGTGTCCGGTCCGGGGTCGAGGTCAATCATGCCGTTAAATGCCCCGATCGTATGTACATTGCAATTGCTGTCGCAGCAGATGTCTACGCCGTACCCTCCTCTGGCGTAAAGACCGGAAAATGTTTTCGCCCACCGAACAAAGCCGCTGCTGTCATACTTCGCGATAAAAATATTATCCTGCCACAAGCTGCTGTCCGGCAGGATAAGCGTGCCAGGCCCGGGGTCAAAGTCCACATCTTCATTGTATACTCCTGTAATATAACTGTTGCCTGCTTTGTCGATTGCTATCGAGTAAGCCTGATCTTTCCCTGTGCTTCCGGCAGAAATCGCCCAGCGGAACCGGCCGCTGCTGTCTGTTTGTAACAAGAAGATATCTTCCTTCCCGGCCGGAGACAGGAAAAAACTATCAACCCCCGCGTCGAAGTCCATGCGATTGGTAAAAGAGCCGGTAAGGTGGATGTTGTCATAGGAATCCAGTGCAATCTGTTGTACATCCATCCCTTCGCTGCAGGGGGCGCCTACCAGGCTGGCCCATCTGAAAGTGCCACCCGGTGCTATTTTTACCAGAAATGGCCTGCCTGCCAGGTGTGCACAATCGTTGAGTATATGGGTAGCCGGTCCCGGGTCCATATCCGGATAGCCACCGGCTATACCTGTCATGACAATCGCGTCCTTGCTGTCCAGCCGGAAGGAAGTTTTTGAATAGAAGCCACCCACGCTGTCCTTGAAATGCCTGGCCCATTTCAGGTTGCCTGAATTGTCCAGTTTCAGCAGGAATACGTTACGAGTGCTGAAAAAGCCGCTTTTCGTAGTAAATATAGTATTGCCCGGTCCGGGGTCGCAATCAATGTCGTTGTAAAAAGAGCCCGAAACAATGATGTCGCCATGGCTATCTATACCAATGCAGGAGCCGTCATTGGAATAACCTTCCAGTTGCTTTGCCCAGATGATATCACCGGCAGGCGTCATTTTTATAATAAAAGTGTTTGTTGATCCTTCCCCGATCATGCGATAGCTGCCCTTCCCGGATCCAAAGTCAACAGTGTCTGAAAAGTAGCCGGTCAGGTAAATGTTGCCTGCCTTGTCGGAGCTCATGCCATTGGTATAGAGCTGGCTGCGGGAAGAAGAGGATTTTTGAAACCAATTGACATTCAGTTTCTGTGCATTGCCGGAAAAAGAAAGACAAAGACAAGACAGCAGGAATAAAAATCGATGCATAGGGATTGAGGGTATGCCCGCAAATATATAGCGTTATATCTTCTATGCAATGTTTTCCTGTATTACCGGCTGTGCTCAGTTCAATGCCGCAGCCATCTGTGCTGTTCAATACCGTACCGCTGCAGGCAGGAACTGCCGCGCATCGCCGTGGTTGCGGATCACATCGCGGACCAGTGTAGAGGATATGGAGGCATGTTGTGCAGAAGAAGTCAGGAAGATGGTTTCGAGTTCCGGTGCCAGGCTATGGTTCATATCGGCAATAGCCCTTTCGTATTCGAAGTCGCTGACATAGCGTATACCCCTGAGGATAAAGCGTGCATTGAGCTTCCGGCAAAAATCCACTGTAAGCCCTTCGTAAGATTGAACGCTGATCTTCGGTTCATTTTGAAACACCTCCGCAATCCAATCTTTCCTTTGTTCGAGGGAGAACATCGCCTGCTTGGACGAATTGGTGCCGATACCGATGATCAGCTGGTCAAACAGGTCGGCAGCACGTCGGATGATGTCAACGTGTCCCAGGGTGATCGGATCGAAAGAACCGGGGAACAGGCAAATGCGTTCGGGCATGGCGGATGCTTTTAGGGTTGAAGAAAAAAGGAAAACTCAGTGGTGCCGTAGTTCTTGATACGCTGGAAGTGCGGGTGCGCCTGGTAATCATTGCGGGGGGTATGTTCCAGTACAAATATCCCGCCCGGCTTCAGCAACTGCTGCTCAAAAACATATTTGGGCAGATCGTCTATGGTAGCCAGGGCGTAGGGAGGGCCTGCGAAAATGAAGTCATGCTGTTCCTTACACTGCAGCATGTATTTGAACACATCCATTTTTACCGGCCGGATGCGGTCCAGCTTCAATTGCTCAATCGTCTTTTTTATAAACGAGAACATCTGTTCATCCTTTTCGATAATCGTCAGTTCCTGCGCCCCGCGTGAAGCCAGTTCGTAACTGATCGCGCCGGTGCCGCCAAACAGATCCAGTGTTTTCAGCGACTCAAAGTCCAGCATGTTCTGCAGGATGTTGAACAGGCCTTCTTTCGCGATGTCTGTGGTCGGCCTGGTATAAGGCATTTTACTGGGCGGAGCAATCTTGCGGCCGCCGTGTTCGCCCCCGATTATGCGCATGAATACAATTGTTGGAACAGGTGGATGGCTGAGGACCATTCGGGTGAAATAATGTCGGATATGCCCGTTTTTTTTGTCTGAAGGGCGGGGATATACAATTGCAGCTTTTTGAGTATGGGGTGCTGCTCGATACTGGTCGCGCTGATCGTGACAGGGTAGCTTTGCAGGTCCACGCCAAAATACTGGCAGGCCGCTGCCAGTTTGTACGCCACATCTTCGGCATTGTGGTAGTCGAAAGTCTGGTGCCAGTGCAGGTTCTGGTGATGGTGCAGGGTGCCGATCGCATAGCAGTCGGTAAGGGTGCATTGCAAGAGGTTGTTGACGGCTACGCTGTTTTTGAAATGGATCATGTTCAGCGGCAGGATACTGAGCCCGTTGGTATATTTTGAAAAGATGTCCTGGATGCTGGACGGGAAGGAGTAGCAGGTATGCGCTTCACTTTTATCCAGGGCCTGCACACTGATTTTTTCATCGTTTTCGCAATGAAAAGTATGCTTCAGCCATTCCCCCGCCCGGGTATCGTCTACGTACAGCTCATCCGGGATGATCATGTTTTTGGTAGCGGCCACAAAGACATTTTTGATCAGCTCCGGTGCAGCCAGCAAAGGATCATTCAATAATTCATGTTCGATAAAAGCCGCATCCCAGCGTGCCGACTCCAGCTGGCTGGCATTGACAGCCAGTACTTCACCCGAGGGGTGAAAACCCGCCGAGATAAAGCTGTTGGGCGTTACGATACAAATTACCCTGTGCACCTGGCTGAGGAGATCTTCGCCTTTATGTGCGGTGTATTGCCTGCGTAAAATATGGTTGCTGAACTCTGAAGACATACTTCTGAATAATTAAAATAAATTTGCACCCTCAAAAGCAAAAGGTACGCTTGTATAGACCTGTTTTTTCACCCTGTACTTCAATGCAAAGATAACAACAGAAAAGCTAAGCTGCAATCTTTGCTTCACCATTTAAGCAAGCGATAACCCTTGAAGATTATTGTTCATAACCGCGACATTTTTAGACTGGCAGCGCCGATTGCGCTGGCCCTGCTGATCCCGCAGCTCAACTTCCTGACCAATACCGCCTTTGTCGGCCGGCTGGGTGAAAACGAACTGGCGATCAACGGCGTCAGCGGTGTTTTTTACCTTTTGCTGGCCATGATCGGCTATGGCCTCAGCAGCGGCTTGCAGGTGCTGATGGCCCGGCGTATCGGTGAAGGCAAGCGCAAAGCCCTGGGGCAGGTGCTGGCCAATGGTATCGTGTTGTCCTTGTGCTTTTCCATCGCATTAACGGCCTTGTCTCTATGGCTGGCGCCCTTTGTTTTTGCAGCGAACCTGCACGATGAAAGCCATATCGTACAGTCAGTCGACTTTATGTACGCGCGGATATGGGGTTTACCTTTCCTGGCCTTCACGCAGCTGGCCAATTCCTTTTTTATCGCAAGCGGCCGGTCCAAATTCATTATCTGGAGTTCCCTGCTGGCTACGGCAGTCAATATCCTGCTGGATTATTGCCTGATCTTCGGGCATTGGGGCTTCCCGGCAATGGGCATGCGCGGAGCGGCTATTGCGTCGGTCTGTTCGGAAGTAAGTGCTGCGGTACTGATGTGGAGCGTCTTTTATACAAAACGAATGCACCGGAAGTATGAAGTGAAAAACCTGCTGCAGTTTGACCGGGGCCTGGCCTGGCATACGCTCAGGATCTCTTCTCCCCTGATCCTGCAATACTTTTTCAGCATCGGCGGCTGGTTGTTGTTTTTCTTTTATGTGGAGTACCTGGGCACCCGCGAACTGGCAGCATCGCAGATGCTCAGGAGCGTACTGGGTATTGTAGGGGTCTGTACCTGGGCCTATGCTTCGTCCTGCAATACCATGGTGAGCAGGACGATCGGGCAGGGCCTGCAGCATGAGGTCGGAAGGCTTATCCGTAAGATCGCGGGTCTGAGCTTTATCACTACGGCAGCCATTGCCTGCCTGATACTGGCCTGCCCGGCCTGCTTCCTCGGCTTGTACACCGACGATCCCTCGCTGATCCTGTTTTCGATACCGTCATTGCGTGCCGTAGTACTGGGCAGCTTAATTATGTCCGTAGCAACTGTTGTCTTTAACGGTGTGGTCGGTACAGGCAATACCCGGGTGAACCTGTTTATAGAGATCACCTGTGTGGGTGTATATATTATTTATTGTTACCTGCTGATCCGGCAGATGAGCGCCCCCCTGTATGTGGCCTGGCTTTCGGAGTGTGTGTACTGGCTTTGCCTGCTGCTGCTGTCTGTTGCCTATCTTCGCAGCGGGCGCTGGCGCGGAAAAGTAATCTGATCCTGTTTTAAATAAAATGCAAATGGAAAAACCTGGCTTGCAAGAGCTGAAAGAAGGAAGTGTGATCCTCGTAGACAAACCTTACCGATGGACATCATTTGATGTGGTACATAAGCTGCGCAAACCCGTTCAGGCCAAGATCGGGCATGCCGGGACCCTGGACCCCCTGGCTACGGGCCTGCTGATCTGCTGTACCGGGGCTTATACCAAAAAGATCACCGAATACCAGATGTTGCAAAAGGAATATACCGGCATCATCCACCTGGGGGCTACTACACCCACCTACGACCTGGAAAGCGAGCCCGGCGATTTCAAGCCTTATGAACACCTTAGCGAAGCAGACCTGCTGCAGGCAGCGCAGCAGTTTACCGGCGATATCCTGCAAATGCCGCCTGCGCATTCCGCGATCAAAAAAGACGGCATGCGCGCCTATGAGCTGGCGCGTGCGGGCAAAGAAGTAAAACTGGCGGCCCGGCCCATTACGATCAGTGCATTCGAGCTCACCAGAATAGAACTGCCTGAAGTACATTTCCGGGTCACCTGCAGTACGGGAACCTATATCCGCTCCCTGGCACAAGACTACGGCCAGGCCCTGGGCTGCGGTGGCTACCTGCAGGCGCTGCGCCGTACCAGGATCGGGCCATACAGCGTTGAGGATGCGATAGAACCGGCCGCCTGGATCAGCTACCTGAAAGAGCAAAGCCTGTTATCGAAACCATAAAATTTATTCAGAATTTATTTTTTAAGGCGTATTTTCGCCGCCATATTTTAAACATATCTTTATTGTTATGAATTTTCAATTGACCGAAGAACAACTGGCCGTACAGTCTGCTGCGCGCGAATTTGCAAAAACCGAGCTCCTGCCGGGCGTTATTGAGCGCGACGAGCATCAGAAATTTCCTGCTGAGCAGATCAAGAAATTAGGCGAGCTGGGTTTTCTCGGTATGATGGTAGATCCGAAATACGGAGGCTCCGGTATGGATGCCGTATCCTACGTGCTGGCTATGGAAGAAATTTCAAAAATCGATGCCTCTACCTCCGTTTGTATGAGCGTGAACAACTCCCTGGTCTGCTGGGGACTGGAGACCT
>JAEUVW010000096.1 GCA_016786525.1 Chitinophagaceae bacterium | reverse complement strand
GAGACTTCGAAAAAAGAAAAGATCATAAATGACCAAAAACTGAGCCTGACCAGGCGGCAAACCATGCTGACGGTTTTCGGTGCCGCCATTGTATTGCTCAGCCTGCTGGCCTTGTTTGCCATCCTGCGTTTTCGCCTGAAGCAAAAGGCCGCTGCTGAACTTGCCGTCAAGAATGAAAGGATTGAGACCCTGATCAGGGAGCTGCAGCACCGGGTTAAAAACAACATGCAACTCATCTCTTCCCTGCTCAGCCTGCAGGGCAGCAGCTTGCAGGATACAAAGGCCAGGGCGGCCGTTCAGGAAGGACAGATGCGTATTGAAGCCATGAGCCTGATTCACCGGAAGCTCTACCTGAAGAACGATATAAGCGAAGTCAATATCAGGGACTACCTGGAAACCCTGGTACAAAATCTTGTTGCCGCCTACCGGCCCCATCCGGACCAGGTACGCCTGGTCCTTGAGTCGGACAATATAAACCTTGCGGTAGATACGGCTGTTCCGCTGGGCCTGATCACAAACGAGCTGGTCACAAATGCCCTGAAGTACGGTATGTCGGCGCCTGAGCCTTTACTTACCGTTCGGCTACGGCTGAGCCGGGAGGGGCTTTGCAAGCTTACCGTTGCGGATAACGGGCTGGGAGCCCATACCCCGGATGCAGCATCCGGAGGCCTGGGCATGAAGCTGGTAATGGTGCTGGCCGCCCAGATACACGCCTCGGTAAGCATCCGCAACGAAGCCGGCCTTATTGTTGATATCACCCAATCATCGTTGTAGCATGGATATACTGATCATAGAAGACGAGGGTATCGTTGCACTGGACATTGCGGCTAAAATGACAGCGAAGGGCTATACGGTCTGTGGCATAGCAGGCAGCGGGACTGAAGCGCTGGTCATGGCAGGGGAGCGTTGGCCGGACCTGGTGCTGATGGATATCTGCCTGAAGGGAGAACTAGACGGGGTACAGACTGCCTTGCTGCTGAACAGGATGGCGTCGGTGCCCATTATTTTCCTGACGGCGCTCTCCGACCGGGAGACCTGGCAGCGGGCCGTAAAGGCTCTGCCTGCAGCCTATATCGTAAAGCCTTTCCGCGAGGAAGACCTGCACCGGACAATTGAACTGGCCCTGCTGCAGGCAGCAAAACAACCGCTAAGCCTTGTGCCTGAAGGAGGAAATGAGGATATATTTCCGCTGAAGGACAGGATGTTTGTACGGGTAGGAAGTGGTCATTTTGAAAAAATCCTGAATGACGATATCCTTTACTTTGAAGCGGAGCGTGCCTATTGTGTGATCGTTACAAAGCATAAGAGGCTGACTTTATCGGTGAGCCTGAATAAGCTGCTGGCAAAAGTGCCCGCAAAGCATATGGTCAGGGTACATAAGTCTTATGCCGTGAACCTTCATAATGTAGACGGTATTGCCGACCAGGAATTGCTCATCGCGCAAGCACATATCCCGGTGGGGCAGCAATATCGCCCATTGGTTCAAAAGTATTTCCCTTTACTTAAATAGCTTGTTTGCGATGCAGACAGCGCGGTAAGGGAAAACAAAATGCCTGTTTCGGAAAAATGATCCGCTTTCAAGGAAAAGCATATTGTACTATCGTAATATGGCCGTTTACTTTGCAGTAAATCAATAGTAATATGAAAAAACTTCGTACTTACAGCAAATGGATGCCGCTTTTTATTTTGGGTATTGCCCTTGCATTTTCTGCCTGTAAAAAGGAAAAGGAGGCCGGCCCGGGCAAGCAAACGGC